>NZ_NPJL01000024.1:0-39214 GCF_002251325.1 Prevotella sp. P4-67 | reverse complement strand
ATATTTCAACGAATACTTTGGAACGGGAACCACAAATTATTGTGGTGAAGATTCCATCTTTCTTCAGGATATTATATCAAACAGAATACAGTTATACCTTTCTCCTGTAACGATAGCTGGTATAGATCAAACAGAGTCATCTTGGTTTCAAGGTCATAACGAAAAGTATTTCACAGTTGCAGGTATGGTGCTAGCTGTAATATTTCCTAAATTAGCATTTTTACTAGCAATTCGTAGTGCATATAGATTTAGTAAACGCGAAGATACAAATATGAAATTCTTAAGTATCTTAAAAGCATATTATAAGGGTATAATAAGTTATAAACAAAGAATTTAAAATATATGATAAAAGCAAATAAAAAAAACGAGCGTTTTTGGGTAAGCCAGAAATGCTTGATGCCATATGGTCAGCCACACGATTTGCTTAAATACTCAGAAAATGAGATAAAAATCGAGATGAACAAACGTGGGTGTTTATTCGCACGTTGGGTTTCTGAATTCGATGTACCTGAAGTAACTCAATGGTGGTATTGTATTCGCGACGAAAAAATCTCATTAGAGAATCTAAACTCTAAACAACGCTACCGAGTAAAAAGAGGTTTGAAATTTTGCAGAGTTGAGCGTGTGGATCCTCATCAATATGGAGAGGGTTTATACAATGTTCTTGTTGAGAGCATGAAAGATTATCCTCCTGAATATAGAGGTTCAATTGAAACGTATGAGACCTTTTCTAAAGGCTTCGATGTAGCCCATGCCGATTGGTTCGCAGTTTTCGATGCGGAATCTAATGGCATTATAGGTTATAGTACATGTCATCGTGGAGATGAGATGGCTCATTTAACAGCATTAAAAGTTATGCCTGAACATTTGAATAAAGATGTAAATGCGGCACTTGTTTTTTAAATAGTAGAATTTTACATAAACGAGAAGAATTATCTATATGTAAGTGATGGCGCCCGTAATATTAAGCATCAAACTAAATTCCAAGAGTATCTTGTTCACAATCTTGGTTTTAGATACGCATATTGCAAATTGAATATACAGTACAATAAATATATGGGCTTAGTGGTTAAAATTTTATATCCTTTTAGAAATGTACTGAATAAAATTCGAGGTAATAACGCAATGCTCTATAATGTATATTGCGTCTTAAAACAAGAAGAGATAGCTCGCACTTTCAAATAGCATCTACTTCAATCTTGATGATAATTGGGGATAGAAATTGATAATAATGAAACCCATATGGTGAAGAAATATTAATGTATGAATACCGAACTAACTATATCGTCTCGTGGTGCTGAAATGCCAGAGTCACCAATTCGCAAACTAGCACCACTCGCTTATAAGGCAGAGGACGAAGGCGTGAAGATATACCGCCTGAATATCGGCCAGCCAGATCTTCCTACTCCTCCGAAAGCATTGGACGCATTAAAGAACGTTGATCGTTCCACATTGGAGTATTCACCATCGCAAGGCTATCGCTCTTTGCGCAATGCGCTAGTGAACTACTATGAACGTTACCAAATAAAGCTTCAGGCGGATGACATTATTGTCACTTGTGGCGGTTCGGAGGCGGGTCTCTTCGCCTTTTTGAGCTGCTTGAACCCAGGGGATGAAATCATCGTACCCGAACCAGCTTACGCCAACTACATGAGCTTTGCCATTTCGGCTGGTGCAGTCATCCGAACGGTTACGACTACCATTGAGGAAGGATTTTGTCTGCCCAAAGTGGAGAAGTTTGAGGAACTGATCAATGAACGCACTAAGGCGATTTTGATTTGCAACCCGAACAATCCGACTGGCTACCTCTATACCCAAAAGGAGATGAACCAGATTCGCGATTTGGTGAAGAAGTATAATCTGTATCTCTTTTCTGATGAAGTGTATCGTGAGTTCATCTATACGGGTTCGCCTTACATTTCGGCAATGCACTTGGAGGGAATTGAGCAGAACGTAATCTTGATTGATTCTGTCAGCAAGCGCTACTCCGAGTGTGGCATCCGCATTGGTGCTTTGATTACGAAGAATGAGGCTGTTCGCAAGACCGTGATGAAGTTCTGTCAGGCGCGATTGTCACCTCCTTTGATCGGTCAGATAGTAGCGGAAGCGTCCATTGAAGGAACAGAAGCCTATTCACGTGAGGTGTATGAGGAATATCTGGAGCGCAGGAAGACGCTCATCGATGGCGTGAACCGCATTCCCGGTTGTTACACGCCAATACCGATGGGAGCGTTCTACACTGTAGCAAAGTTGCCAGTAGATGATGCCGAGAAGTTCTGTGCTTGGTGTTTGAGTGATTTCAGATACAAGGACGAGAAGACTGGAACCTTGAAACCTTCTGGAACCAAGGGCTTGCCAGTTACTGGCGAGACCATCATGATGGCTCCTGCCAGTGGTTTTTATACCACTCCTGGATCAGGTGTCAATCAGGTACGACTCGCGTATGTGCTTTGTAAGGAGGACATACAAAGGGCGTTGATGATACTGGAAAAGGCACTTGAGGTGTATAAAGTGTTATAAATAGTGATTATTAATATTTTCGTAATATATATGACAACTGCTATTATCATTGCCGGTGGAGTCGGCAACAGAATGGGACAAAGCATCCCAAAACAGTTTATCAACGTGTATGACAAGCCCATCCTCATGTACACGCTTGAGGGTTTCGAAAAGCACCCAATGGTAGATGCCATCGAGGTGGTATGTATCGAAGGATGGGAGAATGTAGTGTGGTCATACGCCAAGCAGTACAACATCACCAAACTCAAGTGGATTGTCAAAGGTGGTGCTTCAGGACAGGAGTCAATTCGTAATGGTGTCTATAACCTGGAAGGCAAGTGCTCGCCTGATGATGTTATCATCGTTCATGATGGTATCCGCCCTTTGGTTGATGCTGAGGTCTTGACTGATGTTATCATGAAGGCTCAGGAGTTTGGCAATGCCGTTACATCTCTTCCTTACAATGAGCAGATTTTCGTTGTTAGCAAGGATGATGAGAACACTACAACACAGTTCATCCCTCGTGAGACTTTGAGACGAGTTTCTACCCCTCAGGCATATAAATTCGATTTGCTTGACAGCAAGTATCATGAGGCATTCGAGAAGGAGATTGGTATTTATGGCTCGCACTACACCAACACCATGATGGTGGAGTTGGGCGTTCGTCTGCACTTTGCTGCTGGTTCTGACAAGAACATCAAACTTACCACCAAGGACGATCTCGAAATGTTTAAGGGTTATCTGTCTAAAGGAAAATAAATATGGCATTAAATAAGAAACATCCTCTTTATCAGGAGGATTTAAATTACATACTTTCCACGAAAGGCATTGAGTCTCTTCGTGGGAAGAGCATACTCATAACAGGTGCTACAGGACTACTTGGTGTAAACCTCATTGACGCACTAATGCTCATGGGAGATATGAAGGTATATGCCGTTGGTCGTTCTAAGGATAAGGCTGCAGTTCGACTTGGTGAGTATTATGCCAATCCAAATTTTGAGTTTATTCAGCAGGACGTTTGTGAACCTTTCGCTGAAGACCTGAAGGTGGATTACATTATCCCAGGTGCAAGTAATACACATCCGTTGGCATACTCTCAGTACCCAATCGAGACCATCATGATCAACATTAAGGGTGCAGAACATGCCCTTCAGTTGGCAGAGCGTTGTGGAGCAACTGTTCTCTACATGTCAACAGTAGAAGTCTATGGCAATGCTATTGGTCAGGATGTATTCACAGAGGATTATACAGGCAAACTTAATTTGGCAACTTCTCGTGCTTGCTATACAGAATCAAAGCGTGTAAGTGAGGCTATGTGCCAGTCGTATATTGCAGAACGTGGAGTGAATGTGAAAATCGTTCGCCTTAGTCGTGTATTCGGGCCTACAATGCTGGAATCTGATAGTAAGGCAAGCTCGCAGTTCATCAAGAAAGCTATTGCAGGTGAGGACATCGTACTGAAATCTAAAGGCGAGCAGTATTTTTCATATACATACGTAAGTGATGCAGTAGCCGCAATGCTCCACGTCATGATCAATGGCGAGAATGGTGTTGCATACAATATCTCGAATGAGAAGTGTGATGTTCATCTGAAGGACTTTGCTCAGATGTGTGCAGAATGTAATGGTAAGGATGTAGTCTTTGACTTGCCTTCGGAAACCGAACAGAAAGGATTCAGCATTGCAATGCAAGCAATTCTTGATAATAGCAAATTAAAGAGCATCGGATTTGAGCCAAAATACTCAATGAATGATGCTGTAAGTCGAACTGTTGAGATACTCAAATAGTATGAAATCTGAAAGCCAAATAATGAGTGAACTGTCGCACAAGACACATTACCTGCGTGAGTTGACAACCGAAGAATCAAAGGCATTGAAGAGTGCTATACTTGACATATATAAGGATGTGGCAGCCCTTTGCAACAAACATGGACTCACCTACATGATGTCAGGTGGAACTTGCCTCGGAGCCGTTAGACATCAGGGATTCATTCCTTGGGATGATGATTTAGATATCATGATGCCAAGAAAGGATTATGATACATTGATCCAATTACTTGAGAAAGGAGAATTGGGACCAAAATACGAGTTTACCTATCCGAATTCAAAGACTGATGCAAATATTGTATTCTTAAAGGTGTTCAGAAAAAAATCCAAGGATGTTGAGATTCACAATACAAATAGTCCTTTCCCCAAAGGAATTTATTTGGATGTGTTTGCTCTTGATGCCACACCAAAGTCACCATCAATGCAGAAATTGAAGGGATTTATTGCTAATGTTCTGCAATACATTGCAATGTGCAGACTATTGACGCAATATCCAAGCCAGCAGGTAAAGGAGTTCATGTCTATGGATCCAGAGCTGCTTAAGAGATATAAACGTAAAGTTATGCTGGGTCACATCTTCTCTTTTGCAAGTCATGCCAAATGGGTATATTGGTTTGACAAGTTTGTCGCTTGCTCAAAAGAAGGTAATCCTTGGGGAATTCCAACTGGACGTAAGTACTATTGCGGAGAGATCTTCGACAAGGATGTTTATGTTCCTGTAACAAAGGGAACATTCGAAGGTCTTGAAGTAAATCTGCCCCATGATACTGACCGCTACCTGAAGAACCTCTATCGCAACTATATGGAACTACCGCCAGTAGAGAAGCGCGAGCGTCACTTCATCTGTGAGTTCGAGTTGCCGAAAGACTGAATGTAAGAACAAGCAGGCATTAGGCGCGATGCTGCGGATCGGATTCGTTGCCTGCTGCAAAAAAGAATAATAATATGACAGCTAAGAAATATCAGGTATTAATAAACCTATAAGAATTAGTCATGGTGACACCACCGTTGAGGTGACATCGAAAGACGAATCTGCTACCGAATAAATCGAAAATTTTTAACAAAACTATTGCAGGTAAGGCTCTGGGTGCAAGTCACTCAGGGCTCAGCTGTTTATCATATATTTTGAACGAAATAATAATAAATGAGTCCACTTGAAAAAGTCATTTTTACGAAATTTTACTATTGATGATCAGTTAGTAACAAAACGGAAAATCGTCAAAATAGACGTTTCCTAGTACGCTCTTAAATCATATCAATATGAATACAAATTTTACGGTGGCGATGTCGGTGTATAAGAACGACAACCCACAAGATTTTAAGACTGCGGTGCATAGTATCTATGACAAGCAGACGGTGCGTCCTTCGGAGATTGTGCTGGTGGAGGATGGACCTATTCCGGCTGAACTGGAGGCTGTGGTGAAAGAGCTGCAGAACGAGATACCGGTGATGAAGGTGGTGCCTTTCGAGGTGAACCGTGGTCATGCTGCTGCTCGTCAGGGTGGACTGGAGGCTGCAACCAACGAACTGGTAGCTATCATGGATGCGGACGATGTGGCTGTGCCTAACCGTTTCGAGATGCAGTTGAAGGCTTTTGAAAAGCATCCTGAGGCTACGGTCGTTGGTGGTAATATCAATGAGTTTATTCATGAGACTACGAACGTGGTTGGTAGCCGAATTGTGCCTGAGAAGGATGAGGACATTAAGGACTACTTGAAGAGCCGTTGTCCGCTGAACCTTGTTACGGTAATGTACAAAAAAACGAAGGTGCAGGAAGTTGGTGGATTCATCGACTGGTACTGCGAGGAGGATTACTACCTGTGGATCCGTTTGGCATTGGCTGGACATAAGTTCTACAACGTGCAGGAGAACTTTGTGGATGTGCGCGTGGGCGAAGAAATGTATCAGCGCAGAGGTGGCATGAAGTACTTTAAGAGCGAGGCCAAGTTGCAGAAATATATGTGGAAACATGGATTGATTGGTTTCCCAAAATATATGTATAATACTGCCATCCGCTTTGCCGTACAGGTAGCTATGCCGAACTGGCTGAGAGGTTGGGTGTTCCAGAAATTTGCAAGAAGTTAAAAGATGGAGTTGCAAAAAGGGAATATAGAAAATCTGTTTTATCAGCTGCTGCGTATGGCGTTAGGCAGGCAGGTTTGCTTGCCGCATACACCGAACGAGCAGGAATGGAAGGCACTTTATGAACTTGCCAAGAAGCAGTCGCTGATAGGTGTTTGCTTTGCTGGAGTACAGAAGCTACAGACACAACGGCAGGATCCTCCGGAAATGACCTATCTCACGTGGATGGGCATGGCTGCTAAGATACAGCAACGAAACGAGGTTGTGAGCCGGCAGTGTGTGGAACTGCAAGGGCAACTCGCTGCGGATGGATTCCGGTCGTGCGTGCTGAAGGGGCAAGGAGTAGGGGCACTCTATCGAGTGCACGAAAACGATAACGATAACAATCAAAACTCTTCTGATCTCTCCATGCTTCGCCAGTCGGGCGACATCGATGTATGGGTAGATACGGACGAAGAGGGTGCGTTGCGTTGGGTGAAGAAATATCAGCGAGAGTTGGATTTTGACTACAAACATGTTCATCTGGATGTATTAGAAGGGACATCGGTTGAGGTGCATTACAGACCTTCGATCTCGCGTGTGCCTTGGTACATGAAACGAGTGGAGCATTTCACCCGTGAGAAGGCTTGCTGGACGAATGCTGTTGCGCTGGGTGATGGCATGGTGAATGTGCCGTCACTGGAGTTTAATCTGGTATTCATCTTGCAGCACATCTTTGTGCATCTGTTTGCCGAGGAAATGACATTGAAGCAATATCTGGACTATTACTTTGTGCTGAAACAAGCGCATGAGAAAAGTGCAGATGTGCAGGAGGCTTATCGCTGGATGCAACGCATGGGTATGGGCAGTTTTGCAAGGGCTACGATGTGGCTGCTGCGAGAGGTGTTCGGAATGCCTGAAGAATGGATGATATGTGAGGCGGATGCTGATGAAGGACGTTTTCTGCTGGATCGTGTCATGGCAAAGGAGCAGAAAGCGAAGAAGGGTGAGCATGGTTCTGTGCGTTGGCATCTGTCGGTGTTCTGGGCTCAACAGAGCAAGAACCTGCATCTGCTGACTCATTATCCGCTGGAGGTGCTTTTCTCGCCCATCTGGCTTGCTAGGCATTTCTTCTGGAAACGCATCTGGAAAATGAAACATAAGGAGTTGTTTGTATGAATAAAGTAAAATCAATCGCTAAGGCGGTAAGGCAGTTTTGTGCATATCTGTTTTGGCTACAAAAGAATAAACGCTGGGTGGAGAAATCTGACTCTAACTCAGGTTGAATAACAATATGCTATACACAAGACGTGATTTAAAGACGAAAGGTTTTGTTGACCATCATGTTGCAATGCAAAGATACTTACATAAGTACTTTCATGACAAAAAACACTTCAATAAATTAAAATGGCATGATAAGGACTTCTTTTACGAATATCTTCAAATCGTAAAGGATGAAAATGGTCGATATGGATTTGATCTGCTTAAAATACCTGATGCAGAAGAATACCTTTTTGAAAAGATTATTCTGATATATGCAAGTGGTAATGATAGTATCGATTTCGCAAAGAAAACGTCAGACTATGACGGCATAATAAGCAAGAAGAGGCAGGCACAATATATGGCTGTATATTAGAAACTTTTAGCAAAATGGAGGGTAAGACTGGATAAACCCGATGATTTGTATACTGGTATTATTGCTCCAATGCGAAATGAGAAGTTGAAGGAATTGAAGTTTCTCTTTGATGATAAACAAATCTCCAAGCCTACTTTCATAAAGAGATGCAATTATATCGACACCACATTTTATCACATCTATTACAAGGTCAAATGTTATTTTGATGAGATTAAGGATAGATGTGAACTAAAATCTATAGGCGGTCATGACTTCTATGCTGATGTATATACCTATAGCCATGTTCTTTCAAGACACTATGTGCCACTTATGAATAAAGGCATTGGAGGTACACTTAATGAGCCCATTCCTTATGTCGATGTATTTGAACTTCCAAAATCATTGTTAGAGTTGATTAATGATTATGCCAATCATGGAATTATTACTAAGAGTACAGAATACTTGTTATTTGAAATGGATGGCATGAAATATATTCTTTGGATAAAATATGGAGTAATCCCTAATTTGAAAGATAAAATGGGATTCGAGATTCGTTCTTTCTATCGGTGTTCGGAGCAACGAGATATAAATAAGTATGAAGGTTTAGCAAGACGGCATATACGCGAAGGATTATATGCTGTAGTATAGAAAATTAAATAATAATCATATGATACTTAAATGGATTTTTGACCGTGTGGTCGCTTTCGTGGGACTATGTTTCCTGTGGCCTGTATTGCTGATTGTGGCGATAATGGTGAAAATTAAGATGCCAGGTGGACCTGCGTTCTTTGTGCAGAAGCGTGTGGGAAAAGGCGGTAAGCTGTTTAACTGCCATAAGTTCCGTACGATGACGGTGAAGCATAACGGCTCTACGGTTTCGGTGGCGGGTGATAGTCGCATCACTCCGTTTGGAGCTAAATTGCGTCATTATAAGATTGATGAACTGCCAGAGCTGTGGGATGTATTGATAGGCAATATGTCGTTTGTAGGTCCGCGTCCAGATGTGCCGGGTTATGCAGATAAGTTGCAGGGCGATGACAGGGATGTGCTGAAGCTGCGCCCCGGTATTACCGGTCCAGCCACGTTGAAGTATAGATTGGAAGATGAAATGATTTCGGAATACGTGGCTAAGTGTCAGGCAGAAGGTGACAAACGCCCGATGCAGGAGATTGCTACGGAGTATAACGATAACGTAATCTATCCTGATAAAGTACGCCTAAACTGTTACTATTATCGTCACTACTCGTTCTGGAAGGACATAGAAATGATATTTGCTACAGTGCTCGGTTTTAAGGTAAAGTTTGCTGGTGAGGAAGTGTAAATGTTTTCTTGTCATAATCATTTTGTCGCATAACTGCAACGACGCTGGCGTCTAAGAAGAATAGCCAGACATAGCCAAAATGTCTGCCCATTACTATTATTTGGGTTCACAAAAAGAAATGTGGATGATTGCTTTGTGGATAGTTGGAATAGTAGTATATTTGTTGGGAATTAGCTCCTCTTGGTTTTGTGGTAATACGATGGCAGCAAGAGGTATTATATATTAATCTTATATATCTATGCGCACAAATAGCTTTGACTTTGAAAGAGCTCTTGAGAAGATGGAGAGGTTGAGAAAGAACAATCGTTCGCAAGAGGAAATTATTGATGACCTGAAGAGTGAATTGGCCACAATAAATGAACTCTCTCTGCTTACGCATGCGATGAGATTGATTGTGGAACTTGATTGCCGAAAGTCTTCCGAACTATATATAAATGTGGAGTCTCCCATGAAACAGGCACTCTATCTGATAGATGTCTATTATTCTATTGCGGACAGAGATGGGGTAGAGGATATAACCGAAGCCAAATGGGATGTAATCTCGCAGTTGCTGGATGAGATGGAAATGGCTTATTTCAAAACTGTAGGGCTTCCGAATGGCGGAGATGTCTTTCATGATGAGAGAGACGAGAAACTCGAAGTCCAACTGTCTTCGTTCCTTTTCTATTTCAGCAATGGCAAGTTGTGCTATGAGGAACAGACGCTTGATAGGTTGATGCGTAGCTGCAAACCTTATGACGATGTGATACGAAATCAATTTGGATTTGGAGTTGATGATGCCGTAAAGTTTGTGCTGCATGTTCGTGATCTGAACAACAGGAAATATACAGAAACGATATATAAAGGAAGCAAGTATCACTATTATAGTCAGCATCCCGAAGAATGGACTAAACTTGTATCTGGATACATTGATCGAGGAATTGATCCCAGGGATTGGGCAAATCAGCCTGAATTGAAAGGTGCGTTTGATTTCCTTCTGATTAATCCAGGAGAGATATGTATGCACGACAGGGAAGAAGTGGAAAGTGTAGACATTGACCGAGGTTGTCTGCAACATATAATTAATTTTCTTCTTTATGACCCTCGGCGGGCGATAGATGCAGGGACTGTATATTATGCCGATAAGCGTCTCTCGGAAGAGATGCCGCTGTTCAAAGTGGGTGATAGATATATTTGCCCCATCACTAAATTTCTTATAGAAGCGTTGTATTATCGGCTGTCGTCAGAATTGCAAAGGAAGGTAAGCAAATATAATGAAAGGAAAGGTGAGGCGTTTGAGGCCAAGGTGTTGGACGTCTTCCAGCGATTCTTTCCGAGCAAAACGCGTTTTTATTCGAGTTATACGATAGATAGAGTATGCGAGAATGATTTGTTGATCAAGTTTGGCACCACCTGGATTGTTGTGGAATGCAAAAATTGTGGTTTCCGTGCCCCCTTCAGGGATGCAGAGCGGGGCTATGATCGCATAAAAACAGATTTTGCTAAGGCAGTCCAGTACGGCTATGACCAATGTAAACGTATAGAAGATGCTCTCTGTAGTGGCAACGCTGTTGATCTATATGATGCAAAGCACATTGGCAAATTGTTGTGTCATGTCGCGCCCCAAGAGATAGGTGATGTGTGGTCTGTGGTGGTGACAGATTACAACTATGGGCCTATTCAAACGGATTTGTCTAAGTTGCTCAACAAGGAACCTGACGACCTTTACCCATTGTCAATAGGTATCGATGATTTGGAAACATTCTTAATTCTGATGAAACGGTTGTGGAAAGGAGTTGCTCCACATCGTTTTGTCGAATATCTTGATTATAGAGAGCGTTATCAGGAACATGTAAAATGTTTTGATGAATTGGAGCTTGCTGGCCTTTATCTTTGTGATAGAGACCAGTTCAAGAAGTTTGCTGATGTTGACTCTACGGTCATTACTACTCCCGAAATGGGGGAGATCTTTGATGCTTACTATCGTGTAGGCTTCGGTTTTCCTAATGAACTAAATTTCGAGGTCAAACGTCATTATCGACTACCGAAGTATTCTAAAACGTTTGTGATGGATGATCTGGCAGAACTGAGTCAGGAGTATGGCGTCAATGCCAAGGATAATCATTAGCGTGTTTATCATATCCATCTGTCACCTTATCTTGTTAGTGATATATAAGTGGTATTTTTCATGTAGAGTTTCATAGACAGACGTTTTACTAATAGGTTATTTGTTCTATAAGCTCTTGCAAATGTCAGCCTTTTACTATTTTTTCTTGCGTTCTAATGCGTCCGCATTGCATCCTGGCATTATTTGTCTACAGTTATAATCTTCTTGCAGAATAGTCCTCTTTGGTATTCTTCCGTAGATTCTTATCTATATCATCGTAATGCTTTGTACTCATAGTAATATCTCTCCATTAACAGTTTTGGAGGGAATTATTGCATATGCATGAAATAGCGCAATACGCAAAGCGCAAGGACTCTTTAATAGTGCGATAATCTTTTGTTTGAAACGTTCAACAATATAATAATCAGTAGAAAAACTTTAATTAATTTCTATTATGGAAAGGAAAACTATTTACTTGTGCCTTGCCCACATGAGTGAGGCTGGTTTAGAACAAAAATATGTAAAGGAGGCTTTTGATACCAACTGGGTGGTACCGATGGGACCGAATGTGAATGCCTTCGAAAAGGACTTGGAGGCGTTTGCCAACAGTAAGAGTGATGGTACAGAGCCGCTTGACCGCAAGGTGGTTTGTCTGTCGGCTGGTACAGCGGCAGTACACTTGGCTTTGATTGGCTGTGGCGTGAAGGCTGGTGATGAAGTATTGGTGCAGAGTTTCACATTCTGTGCTTCGAGTCATCCGATTACATATCTTGGTGCCAAGCCTGTATTCGTAGGTTCTGAGGACGAGACATGGAACATGGATCCTGTGTTGTTGGAGAAAGCTATCCTCGACCGTAAGGAGAAAACTGGTAAATATCCGAAGGCTATTGTGCCGGTGGCTCTGTATGGTATGCCTTACCATATCGACGAGATTATGGCTATTGCCGACAAGTATGGTATTCCAGTGGTAGAGGATGCAGCCGAGGGTATGGGCTCTCGTTTCAATGGTCAGGTGCTCGGTACGTTTGGCAAGTATGGTATCCTGTCATTCAATGGTAACAAGATGATTACCACTTCGGGTGGTGGCGCGCTTATCTGCCGTAACGCAGAGGATGCCAACGAGGTGATGTGGTATGCTACCCAAGCCCGTGACGCTTACCCCTATTATCAGCACACGGCTATCGGTTACAACTATCGTATGTCTAACGTGTGTGCCGGTATCGGTCGTGGGCAGATGACTGTCCTCAATGACCATATTGCCCATCATAAACATGTGCAATCACTCTATGAGGAACTGCTCAAGGATGTAAAGGGTGTACATATCCACAAGCAGCCTGCCGACAAACGCTATGATGCCAACTTCTGGCTTTGCGCTGCAACTATGGATGCAGATGTGAAGATACAAGGACAGGAGAATGCCTACAAAGAGGTCATCAAGACTGCCGTAGGTGGCGCTGCCGGTGTTATCCATGCCGTCGATTCGGCTGTGACCGACTGCCAACCCAATGAGAATGTAGAGGCGCTGCGTGTATTCATGCTCGCCAAGAAGGTGGAGTGCCGTCCTGTATGGAAGCCTATGCACAAGCAGCCTGTCTATGCCGATGCGCCTGTATATACAAATGGTGTGGAGGAGGAACTCTTCAAGGTGGGATTCTGCCTGCCCGCTGGCCCTTATGTCACCGACGACGATGTGCGTTACATCGTGGAGTGCATCAAGGAGGCTATCGTTGGCTAAGGTGTGTATATTATAATAAGGTGGGCGGCGATGCTTTCGTCGCCCTTTTGAAGAATAATGAAAAAGTTAGTTTGGGCCATCTTCGCTTTCTGCAGGTTTCTTCTGATTCCGCGGCGAGCGAACAGATTGCCCAACGATTGAAGAACATGGAGATAGACAAAGACTTGTTGAGCCATCTCGTCGACATGGCCAAGGCCAGTCCGCGTCTGCGCCATAGCCATGACTTGCGTACCTCTCTTGCGGATAATAGTCAGCGGCTGCTTTATGCCTTGCTGCCAGGCACCGACGTGCCTATTCATCGCCATCCGCAGAGCACGGAGACGGTGATGGTGTTGTGTGGCAAGTTGGTGGAGGTCATCTGTGATGATGGTGGGCGCGAGGTGGAGCGCATCAGCCTTGACCCTCAGGCCGGTAAGTTTGGATGTGTGGTGCCGAAGGGTGCTTGGCATACGGTGGAGGTGCTGGAGCCGTCGGTCATCTTTGAAGCCAAAGACGGTGGATATGGCGTCGATGGTAGTGAGGTGTGGAGTGGGGTGAAGGACAAAACGGCTTTCTCCAACAGCCTTGGCGACCTGAAGAAGAACGTAGAATATCTTATCGGCATGGAACGACTGCAGGGTGCTGTGGATGTGTCACCTGAGCATATCGCCCGCGTGCTGAATGTGCCCGTGGAGGATATTAGACGGGTGATGGAGGAGATGTCGTAGGCCGTTTCGGTTCTTTGTCTGCGGTGGAGATGCTGTTATAGCAGTCCGCATAGGGGATATGTGGCTATAGGCGAAATGCTGCAGCGATACTATGCAGAAGGCGGATGCGCAAGATGATGAGTCTTGGGCATCCGCCTTCAGCGTTTGTCAGGGAATGAGTGGGTTGATAGTGACATTATACGAATTTTATATGGGAAATACAACCTCCATTTCGGAAGATTGATGGTAACGCCTTCGGCTAATCGCAACTCCTGTAGAGTTGCTAAGAGGGTGGGGGATGATACCCAGAGTAGAGGCGCTGCGCACCTCAACCCTGGGCTGGGAAATCGCAACTCCTACAGAGTTGCCTCTGGGTGCGTACCAACTCGTATAATCTCTACTCATAGCAAGGATAGGGATTTGCATGGCCTCAACCTTGAGGCTGAATGACGCAGGCACCATGGTAGGAAAAGCGGCCCATGGCCGATTAAAAAGTCCGGCTGTGGCGGTAAATAGCAATAGCCTCCATTCCGGAAGATTGATGGTAACGCTTTCGGCTAATCGCAACTCCTACAGAGTTGCCTTCGGGTGCGTATTGACTCATATAATCTCTACTCATAGGAAGGATGGAGATTCGCAATGGCATAAACTCTGGGCTGGGAAAACGGTAGGACTGGGAAAACGCAACTCCATTAGATTTCCGCTATGCGCAGTGACCTTCGGTTTAGAATTGCCTTTGGATACGTAAGGTGGAGCTGTCTGTTAACGTGAATAGAAAACTTGTGATTGTCTTTAGGATAAAATGGTGGGAGATGGACTTTGGACTGGTTTGGCTGCTTGATTTGGTGATTGCGTGGTCGGAATTGGTGATTTCGTGCTTAGAAATGCTCGTTTCTGAGTTTGAAATCAAGTTTGGTGTAATGGCGTCATATGTTGTCTGAGCAACAAAATAGTGCAATCTATTATTTTTCTTGTGAAAAATATTGGAAGAGTAGAAGAAAAAGCGTAATTTTGCATATTAAGGCAATTGTGTTGTCTCTATTGGAAATCATGATTATTGTATGGCAGTCGTAAGATTGGATAATATCAAGGCGGAAACGTTCAGATGGGCGTTTGTCCGCGCAGGCTACAATGAAGCGGAAGCTGTTGCGGCTTTTCCTATGTTGGAGTCGTGGCTGTCTGGAGAACAATTGCCAACACTTCGCCAGCTTGAGAAGTTCGCTGCCAAGTTCTTTGTGCCTATGGGTTTCCTGTTCTTGCAGCAAAAACCAGTAGAGACCGTTCCATTCCCGATGTTCCGTGGCAGCGCTGGTATAGACAATAATTTCGATTTGAATGTCTATGATACGGTTATGAACATTCAGAGTCGCCAGGACTGGCTGGAGGAGTATTTGCAAGACAATGTGATGGACACTTGTCAGATAGTTGGAACCATTACGCCCGCTACTCCTTTTGCTGAGGCAGTCCGTAAGCTGCGTACCGCTTTGGGCCTTGAGTGCGAATGGGCATTCAGCCTTGCCAATGTTGAAACGGCAGTAAATGTGTTGACGGAACACCTTGAAGAAATAGGTATCTTCGTTGCATTCAATGGCGTTGTTGGCAACAATACTCATAGAGTTCTTAAAGTTGAAGAGTGCAGAGGTTTCGCTCTTGTCAATGATACAGCCCCATATATTTTTGTAAATAGTGCAGACAGCAAGTCGGCCCAGATGTTCACATTGATACATGAGACAGCCCATATCATGCTTGGTATTAGTGCTGGCCACGCTGGAGAAAGTATTGCCATGCAAAACCATGTCGAGAAATATTGTGATATGGTTGCTGCCGAATTCCTGGTGCCCGAGAACGTGTTGCGAGAATTGTGGAATGGCGAGATCAAATGGATGTCAAGACGCTTCAAAGTAAGCGAACTCGTCATTGCACGAAGAGGGCATGACCTGAATCTGCTCAGCGATGAGGACTATAACCAGTTCTGGCATGAATACTCCAATCGTCCCATTAACAAGAAAACATCTGGTAGTGGCGGAAGTTTCTATTTGACCAGCGTAAAACGTGTGGGAAGGGCTTTTGCTATCCATGTGAGAAACGCTGTAAACAGTCGTGTGTTGAGCTATACTGATGCTTTTAGATTGACGGGATTGCACGGAGGAACATTTGAACATTTTATGAATAATAATATATAAGGTCATGGCATATCTGATAGACAGTAATATATTTATACGTTCGAAGAATGAGATGCCAATGAATCTGTGGCCTACGTTCTGGCAGCGAATGACCGATATGGTAAACAGCGGCGAGTTGTTTATCAGTACCAAGGTTAAGGAGGAAATAGAGCGGGGTAATGACGAGCTGACAGAGTGGCTGAAAAACTCTGCACCAAAGACGTGCTTTGTCGGGCTTGATGGCGACATCATGCGTATGTATGGAGAGGTCCAGACATGGGCTGGTACAAAGTCATTCACTCAGACCGCCAGAAATGTGTTTGCTACTGTTGCCGATGCCTATTTGGTAGCTACTGCTGCTGCGAAGAATATGACACTGGTAACGTATGAGAAATCAAACCCAAACAGCAAAGCCCGTGTCTTGATTCCAGATGCCTGTGAAGCGGTTGGCGCCAATTATTGTGATTTGAACGCGGTGCTGCGCGGTATGGGAGTCGTGATATGATAATCTGCATAAAATGGATTCGAGCGTTATAAGTGCTTAAAACACAATTTATAACGCTCGAATCGTTTCTGTGCATAAGAGATGTGGGCTCTCTTCAATCTTTACAGATTTACCAATACTGTCAATATAGAGTTGGATATGGCGATCGGGGTGGTGGTTACTTCGCCGTGATGTGGAAACAGCCTTGGTGGACTTCGTATTTTATCCAGCAGCGGTCGTTCTGCCTCATGTCGCGCAGCACTTCGCTCAATATCCATTTCAGCGTGTCGTTGCGCACCACGCGGCGACGTTCGCCTGGGGCTTCTATTGTCTTGTAGCGGTTGTAGGCGATGTCAAAGGTGGTGCCATACATGTGGCAGCTGTTCTGTGTGGCGTTGGAATTTCGTCTGCGCAGATGGGTCACATCCTTCTTGCTACGCAGCACGCTGGTCACGATAATCTTGTGGAGTGGCACTCCCTTGGTCTGAAGGCTGTCGAAGAAGGCGCGGCCTATGTCCTGCAAGAGTACGGAGGCGCGGGGCACGAGATAGGGGATGCTGTTGTGTAGCCGGTCGGTATAGAAGTAGGGGTTGGCGCCGATATATACCAGTTCGCTCTTGCGGCGTTCTGCTTCGTGCTCGTCTGCCACGGGCGACACGCCATGTTTCCGGGCTGAGAGCATCTGTACATCGTTCTGGTCGGGAAAGGTATTGCCGAAATTGGGCACGCTGAATATGCGGTTGCGCGCTGGGGTTCCGTCGGCGTTGAAAAAGCGTGTGCGCTGGCTGATGGGGGTGGCCTTCAGTGTGCCTTTGAGCAGCGCTGCGGTGTCTGCGGCCAGTGTGCTGTCGGCTGTCGTCGCTACGGGAGTCTGTGTCTGAGCGGAGCGGGGCATATCGCCTGCCACCGAGGGGAAGATACATCTCACCATGCCGAGCACCACCACTGCGATGCAAAAACCTTGTATATATCTTTTTCTACTTATGTTCATCAAATCTATGTATTTGTGCGCAAAGTTAGTAAAAAATCAACACTTTATGGTCAAGTATCACAAGATTTTTGTAAATTTGCACCTAAATTTAAATGGGTATCAATTGATAGAGAAACATATTATATTAGAAGATATCGACCCACTCATATTCTATGGGGTAAACAACAGCCACCTGCAAATGATAAAGTCGCTGTTCCCTAAACTGCGCATAGTGGCTCGCGATAATGTGATGCGTCTTCTCGGCGATGAGGAAGAAATGGCCAAAGCCGAAGAAGATATTGAAACCATAAGAAAACATGTTCTGAAATATAACAGTCTGAACGATGAGGACATACTCGACATCATCAAGGGCGAGGCGACCAAGGCCGATGCCGTGAAGGATGTTGTGGTCTATTCGCTCTCAGGCCGACCTATCAAGGGGCGCTCTGAAAACCAGCAGCTTCTGATAGACTCGTTCAACAAGAACGACATGATATTCGCCGTGGGACCTGCCGGAACCGGAAAAACCTATCTCAGTATAGCCCTCGCCGTGAAGGCTATGAAGGAGAAGAACGCCAAGAAGATTATCCTGTCGCGTCCGGCCGTCGAGGCTGGCGAGAAGTTGGGTTTTCTGCCCGGCGACATGAAGGATAAGATAGACCCCTATCTGCAGCCGCTCTACGACGCTCTGGAAGACATGATACCGGCAGCCAAGCTGCAGGATATGATGGACAAGCACATTATCCAGATAGCTCCCCTGGCCTTCATGCGTGGTCGCACGCTGAGCGACGCGGTGGTAATACTCGACGAGGCTCAGAATACCACCCCGGCGCAAATCCGCATGTTTCTCACCCGTATGGGATGGAATACCAAGATGATTATCACCGGCGACATGACCCAGATAGACCTGCCCCACGAGCAGAAGAGCGGGCTGAAGGAAGCTCTGCAGCTGCTCAGCGGTATCGAAGGCATCTCGGTGGTAGAATTCAACAAGAAGGACATCGTGCGCCACAAGCTGGTGACACGAATCGTCAATGCCTACGAAGCCTACGACAAGGCGCGACACGGCGAAAAGGAATTGGAATTCAAGGACTAAACTCAATAAATAATGAAAGCTCTAACGAAAACAGATTTCAAGTTTGAAGGACAACAAAGTGTGTATCATGGCAAGGTAAGGGATGTGTATGACATCAATGACGACCTGATGGTAATGGTGGCTACCGACCGTATCTCTGCCTTTGATGTAATTCTGCCCAAGGGCATACCCTTCAAGGGACAAGTGTTGAACCAGATAGCTGCCAAGTTCCTGGACCAGACCCAAGACATCTGTCCCAACTGGAAACTCGCAACCCCTGACCCCATGGTTACCGTAGGTCTGAAGTGCGAGGGATTTCGTGTAGAAATGATTATCCGCGGTATACTTACCGGTTCGGCCTGGCGTGACTATAAGAACGGCTGCCGCGAGATATGTGGTGTGAAGCTGCCCGAAGGCATGCGCGAGAACGAGCGTTTCCCCGAGCCCATCATCACTCCTACCACCAAGGCCGATGAGGGTCACGACCTCAACATCTCCAAAGAAGAGATTATCCGTCAGGGTATCGTCTCTGCCGAGGACTACGCCGTGATGGAAGACTATACCCGCAAGCTCTTTGCCCGCGGACAGGAAATTGCCGCCAAGCACGGACTGATACTGGTAGACACCAAGTATGAGTTTGGCAAGCGCGACGGCAAGGTATATCTCATCGACGAGATACACACTCCCGACTCGAGCCGCTACTTCTATGCCGATGGCTACGAGGAGCGCTTCGCCAAGGGTGAGCCCCAGCGCCAGCTGTCCAAGGAGTTTGTACGCCAGTGGCTGATTGAGCACAACTTCATGAACGAGCCCGGACAGACCATGCCCGAGATTACCGATGAGTATGCTGAGACCATCAGCGACCGCTACATCGAGCTCTACGAGCAGATTACCGGCGAGAAGTTTGACAAGACCGCCGAAGATGGCGACATCGCTGCCCGTATCGAGAAGAACGTGGCTGCATATCTGGCTACCCGCAAGTAGAACTATGTACGCACAGGAGAAGATTAAGCCCTACACAGGCAAGGCAGAGAAAGGCAAGATGGTGAAGAGCATGTTTGACACCATCTCGCCCACCTACGACAAGCTCAATCTGCTGATGTCGTGGGGCATCGACCGCCGCTGGCGCAAGGCTCTCATAGACAGTCTGAAGCCCTGGCGCCCCCAGCACATTCTGGATGTGGCTACGGGCACCGGCGATCTGGCCATCCTTGCCGCCAAGAGCCTGGCGCCCCAGCAGGTGACTGGCGCCGACTTCTCTGAAGGCATGATGGAGATAGGGCGCGAGAAGGCTGCGCGAGAGGGACTGGGAGAGGTCATCTCCTTTGTCCACGAAGACTGTATGAACATGTCTTTCGCCGACGAAACCTTCGATGCTGTCACTGCCTCGTTTGGCATCCGCAACTTCCAGAGCCTCGACAAAGGCTTGGCCGAGATGTGCCGTGTGCTGAAGAAGGGCGGTCGCCTCGCTATCGTCGAACTGACCACGCCGCAGCGCTTCCCGATGAAGCAGCTCTTTGGCCTCTACTCTCACACCATCCTGCCGCTCTATGGCAATCTGATCAGCCATGATGTCAAGGCATACCGTTATCTGACGCAGACCATCGAGGCCTTCCCTCAGGGAGAGCAGATGACGGAGATACTCAAGAACGCCGGTTTCGAGGAAGCCTCGTTCCGGCGCCTCACCTGTGGTATCTGCACCCTGTATCTTGCAACCAAATAACATATTACAGTTATGGACAAATATGGATTAATAGGCTATCCCTTAGGACACTCGTTCTCCATAGGGTATTTCAATGAGAAATTCCAGAACGAGGGCATCGATGCCGTGTACGAGAACTACGAAATCCCCGACATCTCTACGCTGCCCGAGATTCTCGACTCCAATCCGGAGCTGAAGGGGCTCAATGTGACCATACCCTACAAAGAGCAGGTCATCAAATATCTGGATGCCATTAGTCCGGAGGCCAATGCCATAGGTGCCGTCAATGTTATCCGCGTCACCCACAAGGACCGCAAGACCATCCTCAAGGGTTTCAACAGCGATGTGATAGGTTTCACCAAGAGTATAGAGCCCATGCTGGAGCCCTGCCACAAGAAGGCGCTGATACTGGGTACTGGCGGCGCGTCGAAAGCCATCAACTTCGGTCTGAAGTCGCTGGGTCTGGAGACTCTCTTTGTGAGTCGCAGTAAGAAAGAGGGTGCCATACGCTATGAAGAGGTGACTCCCCAGGTGGTGAAGGAGTATAACGTGATCGTCAACTGTACTCCCATCGGCATGTATCCGCACGCTGACGAATGTCCCAATATTCCCTATCACGCTATGGACATGCACACGCTGCTCTACGACCTCATCTACAATCCCGACGAGACTCTCTTCCTGAAGCGGGGCAAGGCTCATGGTGCCACCATCGCCAACGGACTGGAGATGCTGCTCCTGCAGGCATTCTCGTCATGGGAGTTCTGGAACGGCAAAGAACAACTATAATATATATAATAAGGTATAGGCGGGCCGACAGGGCTGCCAGAGCAAACAACACAATCAACACGACAAACAATGACAGACAACAGATATATGATGCGTGGCGTAAGTGCCGCCAAAGAAGATGTGCACAATGCCATCAAGAATATAGACAAAGGCATATTCCCACAGGCCTTCTGCAAGATTATCCCCGATATCCTGGGCGGTGACCCCGATTACTGCAACATCATGCACGCCGACGGCGCCGGAACCAAATCGTCGTTGGCCTACATGTACTGGAAGGAGACCGGCGATATTGAGGTGTGGAAGGGCATAGCCCAGGATGCCATCGTGATGAACACCGACGACCTGCTGTGTGTGGGTGCTGTCGACAACATCCTGGTGTCGAGCACCATCGGCCGTAACAAGATGCTGGTGCCTGGCGAGGTAATCTCTGCCATCATCAACGGTACCGACGAGCTGCTGGCTGAGATGCGCGGGATGGGTATTGGCATCTATCCCACTGGTGGTGAGACCGCCGATGTGGGCGACCTGGTGCGTACGATCATCGTAGACTCGACAGTGACCTGCCGCATGAAGCGCTCGGACGTGATAGACAATGCCAACATCCGTCCCGGTGATGTCATTGTGGGTCTGAGCTCTACCGGTCAGGCTACCTATGAGAAGCATTACAACGGCGGTATGGGCAGCAATGGTCTGACCAGCGCCCGCCATGATGTCTTTGCCAAGTATCTGGCAGAGAAATATCCCGAGAGCTTTGACCATGCTGTGCCCGACGAACTGGTGTATAGCGGCAAGTATGCTCTCACCGACGAGGTGGAAGGTGCGCCCGTCAATGCCGGCAGACTGGTGCTGTCGCCCACACGTACCTATGCTCCCGTCATCAAGAAGATGCTCGACGAATGTAGAAGCGAAATCCACGGTATGGTACACTGTACCGGTGGTGCGCAGACCAAGGTGCTGCACTTTGTCAATGACAACTGCAAGGTGGTCAAGGACAATATGTTTGCCGTACCCCCTCTCTTCAAAGCTATCCACGACTGTTCGGGAACAGACTGGAGAGAGATGTATCAGGTGTTCAACATGGGTCACCGCATGGAAATCTACGTCGCTCCCGAAACTGCAGAGAAGATAATCGCCATCAGCAAGAGTTTCAACATCGATGCCCAGGTAGTGGGCCATATCGAAGAGGGCGAGAAGAGCCTTACCATCCATTCTGAATACGGAACATTCAATTATTAATATATGGCAGAAAACAACAACATATTATCTAAACTCGACGGACTGGAAAGCCGATACGAGGAGGTTTCAACCTTGATTACCGACCCTAATGTCATTGCCGACCAGGAGAGATATGTCAAGTTGACCCGTGAATATAAGGATTTGGGCGACATCATGGATGCCCGCAAGAGATATATCGACTGCATCAACTCTATCAAGGAGGCCAAGGACATACTGGCCAACGAGAGCGACCCCGACATGAAGGAGATGGCGCGCGAAGAGTTGGCAGAGAACGAGGCTCTCCAGCCCAAGCTGGAAGAAGAAATCAAGATTGCCCTCGTACCCAAAGACCCTGAAGATGCCAAGAACGTGCAGATGGAGATACGCGCCGGAACCGGTGGTGACGAGGCTGCCCTCTTCGCCGGTGACCTGTTCCAGATGTACAAGAAGTACTGCGACTCCAAGGGTTTCACCCTCTCTGTGACCAGTGCGTCGGAAGGTGCCGTGGGTGGTTTCAAGGAGATAGACTTCGCCGTGAGTGGTGTGGATGTCTATGGCACATTGAAGTATGAGTCAGGTGTGCACCGTGTGCAGCGTGTGCCTGCCACCGAGACTCAGGGCCGTATGCACACCAGTGCCGCCACCGTGGCAGTGCTGCCCGAGGCCGACAAGTTTGAAGTGACCATCAACGAAGGCGAAATCAAATGGGATACCTTCCGTTCGAGTGGTGCCGGAGGTCAGAATGTGAACAAGGTGGAGTCGGGTGTTCGTCTGCGCTATATGTGGAAGAACCCCAACACCGGCGAGACCGAGGAAATCCTGATAGAATGTACCGAGACCCGCGACCAGCCCAAGAACAAGGAGCGTGCGCTGGCGCGTCTGCGTACGTTTATCTATGACAAGGAGCACCAGAAGTATGTGGACGATATCGCCAACCGTCGCAAGTCGCTGGTATCTACCGGTGACCGTAGTGCCAAGATACGTACCTACAACTTCCCCCAGGGCCGCGTGACCGACCATCGCATCGGTTATACCACCCATGATCTGCAGGGCTTCCTCAACGGTAACATCCAGGATATGATAGACGCTCTCACCGTGGCCGAAAACGCTGAGCGTCTGAAGGAAAGTGAACTCTAAAACAAATAGCATTGACGTTATGAACAGACAAGAACTGGTAAAAGAGATATTTGACAAGAAGTCGTTCCTCTGCGTAGGACTGGATACCGACCTGAAGAAAGTTCCTACCCATCTGCTGAACGAGGAAGACCCTATCTTCGCCTTCAACAAGGCCATCATTGATGCCACGGCAGACTACTGTGTGGCCTATAAGCCCAATCTGGCTTTCTATGAAGCCTTCGGCGTGAAGGGAATCATGGCCTTTGAAAAGACCATTGACTATCTGAACAAGCATTATCCCCATCACTTCGTCATCGCCGATGCCAAGCGAGGGGATATCGGCAACACATCGGCTATGTATGCCCGTACATTCTTTGAGGAGTACAACCTCGATGCCCTGACTGTCGCCCCTTATATGGGTGAGGACAGCGTGAAGCCCTTCTTGGGATATGAGGACAAGTGGGTAATCCTCTTGGCTCTTACATCCAACAAGGGCTCTTTGGACTTCCAGATGACTGAGGACAAAGACGGCGAAAGACTCTTTGAGAAGGTGCTGAAGAAGAGCCAGGAGTGGGGCGACGATACCAATATGATGTATGTGGTAGGTGCCACTCAAGGAGAGATGTTCAAGGACATCCGCAAGTGTGCTCCCACTCACTTCCTGCTGGTTCCCGGCGTTGGTGCACAAGGTGGCAGTCTGCAGGAGGTGTGCAAGTATGGCATGACTACTGATTGTGGCCTGCTGGTCAACTCGTCGCGCGGTATTATCTATGCTTCGCAAGGTGAAGACTTTGCCGAGGTGGCTGCGCAGAAAGCCCATGAACTGCAACAGGAAATGGCAGCTGAATTAGAACGCATTGAACGATAGCAAAATCATAAGCGATCCGGTCTTCGGATTTGTAAAGATACCACGGGGATTGCTGCTCGACATCGTGAAGCATCCCCTGTTTCAACGCCTGACACGCATCAAGCAGTTGGGCTTGACCAATGTGGTATATCCCGGTGCCCAGCACACCCGCTTTCAACACTCACTGGGCGCTTTTCATCTTACGAGTGAGGCCATACTCTCGCTCACGCAGAAAGGCGTGTTCATCTTTGAAAGTGAAGCAGAGGCGGTTCAGTCTGCCATATTGATGCACGACATCGGTCATGGCCCTTTCTCGCATGTGCTGGAGAATACTCTCATCCACGGCATATCCCATGAGGAGATATCGCTGATGATGATGAATGAGATAAACCACGACTTGGGCGACAACCTGACCTTGGCCATCAAGATTTTCAAGGATGAATATCCCAAGCGTTTTCTGCACCAGCTGATTAGTAGTCAGCTCGATATGGACAGGCTTGACTACCTGCGCAGAGACAGTTTTTTTACCGGTGTGACCGAAGGCAATATCGGCTCGGCGCGTATCATCAAGATGCTCAATGTGGTCGATGACAATCTTGTGGTTGACTCAAAGGGTATCTATTCGATAGAGAATTATCTCACTTCGAGGCGGTTGATGTATTGGCAGGTGTATCTACACAAGACAACGGTGGGTTATGAGAAACTGCTGGTCAATCTCCTCTCGCGTGCCAAGTATCTGGCTGACCAGGGAGAGACGGTCTTTGCCACTCCGGCGCTGCACTACTTCCTCTACAACCATATAGATAAGGAGGCGTTTGTGGACAATGCTGAGCCGTTGCAGCATTACAAGATGCTGGATGACAGTGATATCTGGGCGAGTGTCAAGGCGTGGACCACCCATCGCGACCCCATACTCTCGTTATTGTCTCGCAATCTTATAGACCGCAGAATCTTCAAGGTTGAGGTTCGCAGTACGGCAGTGGAAGAGGCAGAAGTGATGGATATAAGGCATCAGATAGCCCAGCGCTATGGTCTCTCTTTTGACGACACAGCCTATCTGGTCAATGTCTCTACCATCCGTAAGGACATGTATGACATCCACGACGATCACATATCCATATTATACAAGGACGGTACGATAAAAGACATCACAGAAGCCTCAGAAATACTCAATATATCGTTGTTATCAAAAAAAATATGCAAATATTATCTTTGTTATCAGCGTTTTTGAATTATATTTACTATATTTGCAGAAATTAATTAATACATAAACTATGGAGTTTACTGCTAAACAGATAGCGCAATTCGTGCAAGGTGTCATCGAGGGCGATGAAAATGCCTCAGTCACTACCTTTACGAAGATTGAAGAGGGTGTGCCTGGTGCCATCTCTTTTCTTGCCAATCCCAAATATACACATTATCTCTATGAAACCAAGTCCTCGGTGGTGCTCGTTGACAAAAGCATAGAACTGGACAAACCTGTAGAGACTACGCTTATCAGAGTGGACAACGCACGTGACTGCGTGGCCAAATTGTTGCAACTCTATGAGAGCATGAAGCCCAAGAAGCAGGGCGTAGACAAGATGGCATTCATCTCTGAGTCGGCCAAGATTGGCGACAATGTGTATATCGGCGCTTTTGCCTATATCGGCGACAATGTTGTGGTGGGCGACGGCTGTCAGATTTATCCTAATGCCACCATCTGTGACAATGTAAAACTCGGTAATAACTGTATATTGTATCCCAACACAACAGTCTATCACGACTGTCGTTTGGGCAATGAAGTTATCCTTCATGCCGGTAGCGTGGTGGGTGCCGACGGCTTTGGCTTTGCCCCCAATGCCGAGACCAACAGTTATGACAAAATTCCCCAGATAGGCAATGTCATTATAGAAGACAATGTTGAAATTGGCGCAAATACCTGTATCGACCGTTCTACTATGGGTAGCACGTTCGTAAGAAAGGGCGTCAAACTTGATAATCTTGTACAGATAGCACACAACACTGATATCGGTGAAAACACCGTGATGAGTGCTCAGGTAGGTATTGCCGGCTCTACCAAGGTAGGCCAGTGGTGCATGTTTGGCGGTCAGGTAGGTATTGCTGGACATATTACTATCGGCAACAAAGTATTCCTGGGTGCCCAGTCGGGTGTACCTGGCAGTCTGAAAGATAACCAGACCCTTATCGGTACTCCCCCTACAGACCAGCGTTCGTTCTTCAAGTCACAGGCCATCATCCGCAGATTGCCCGAGATTTACAAGCAGCTGAACGATTTGCAGAAGGAAGTGGAAGAGCTGAAAAAGCAGAAACAAGATTAATCACATATATCTCTATCAATTAGAGAACAGAGCAAAGTAATATATGGACACAGTAAAACAGACTACCCTTAAAGGTAGTTTCTCTCTCTTCGGCAAAGGATTGCATACCGGTCTTCACCTGACCGTCACCTTCAATCCTGCTCCAGAGAATCATGGATACAAGATTCAGCGTATCGACCTCGAGGGCCATCCCATTATCGACGCCATAGCTGAAAAGGTAAGTGACACCCAGCGCGGTACAGTGCTTTCCAGTGGCGATATCAGAGTAAGCACTATCGAGCATGGTATGGCAGCTCTCTATGCAATGGGTATTGACAACTGTCTGATTCAGGTTAATGGTCCTGAGTTCCCCATTCTTGACGGTTCGGCCATGCAGTATGTCGAGAAAATCAATGAAGTGGGAATCCAGGAGCAAAATGCACCTAAGAACTACTACGTTATCCGTAAGAAAATAGAAATCAAGGACGAAAAGACAGGCTCATGCATCACCATTCTCCCCGACGAGGAGTTCAGCATCACCGCCATGTGTTCTTTTGAGTCCAAATTCATCAACAGCCAGTTTGCCACACTTGACAGTACCAATAACTTTGCCAAGGAAATAGCACCTGCGCGTACCTTTGTGTTTGTTCGTGATATCGTTCCATTGCTCGAGGCTAACCTTATCAAGGGTGGAGACCTGGACAACGCCATCGTTATCTACGAAAGAGAAGTGGAGCAGGAGAAGCTCGACCAGTTGGCCGACGTTCTCAAGGTGCCCCATATGGACGCCAAGAAGATTGGCTACATCCAGCACCGTCCGCTGATGTGGGAGAACGAGTGTACCCGTCATAAGCTCTTGGATATCATCGGTGATATGGCTCTTATCGGTCGTCCGCTGAAGGGTAGAATCATTGCCACCCGTCCTGGCCATACCGTGAACAACAAGTTCGCCCGATTGATGCGTAAGGAGATTAAGCAGCACATGGTTCAGGCGCCTATCTATGATCCCAACGAGGCTCCTATCATGGACAACATCCGCATCCGCGAGTTGCTGCCCCACCGCTATCCCATGCAGCTTGTTGACAAGATTACCGCCATTGGCCCCACAAGCATCACCGGTGTGAAGAATGTAACCAGCAATGAGCCTTTCTTCGTAGGCCACTTCCCACAGGAGCCTGTAATGCCAGGCGTCCTTCAGATAGAGGCAATGGCACAGTGTGGCGGTTTGTTGGTACTCAACCAGGTGGAAGAGCCCGAGCGTTGGTCAACCTATTTCTTGGGTATTACCGATGTGAAGTTCAGGCAGAAGGTTGTCCCTGGCGACACCCTGCTTTTCCGCGTAGAATTGCTTCATCCCGTACGCCACGGCATCAGCTCCATGAAGGGCTATATGTTTGTCGGCGACAAGGTAGTGTCTGAGGCTACATTTACTGCACAAATCGTTAAAAACAAATAATATGAACCAAATAAGTCCTTTGGCATACGTTCACCCAGAAGCCAAACTGGGAGACAACAATATTATAGGCCCCTTCTGCTTTATTGACAAGAATACGGTATTGGGTGATAACAATGTCCTTCAAAACAGTGTTACCATCAATCGTGGTGCTCGTATTGGAAACAATAATGAGATTTTTCCCGGCGCCAGCCTTTCCACCAAACCTCAGGACCTGAAGTATAAGGGTGAGGAGACCATCTGTGAGATAGGCGACAACAACAGTATCCGTGAGTTTGTTACCATCTCGCGTGGTACTGCTTCAAAGGGTACCACCATCGTGGGCAACAATAACCTGCTCATGGAGAATATGCATATCGCCCATGACTGTGTGATTGGTAGCAATATTATCATCGGTAACTCTACCAAGATTGCCGGTGAAGTGGTGGTAGACGATAATGCTATCTTGAGTGCCGAGGTGCTTTGCCATCAGTTCTGCCGTATCGGTGGCTATGTGATGATACAGGGTGGAAGCCGCTTCAGCCAGGATATTCCTCCTTATATTATTGCCGGCAAGCATCCGTTGAAGTATGCAGGTGTCAACATCATCGGTCTGCGTCGTCGTGGATTTAGCAATGAGCTTATCGAAAACATCCACAACGCTTACCGCATCCTTTATTCTAAGGGACTGATGAAGGAAGGCATTGAGGAAATCAAAAAGCAACTTACAGTTACCCCCGAAATTCAGTATATCATAGACTTCGTAAGTTCTTCCCAACGGGGAATTATCAGATAATGAAGACACTGGTTGTTGTTCTTGGGCCGACAGGCGTGGGAAAAACAGAACTCTGCCTAACTATAGCCGAGCATTTGGGCATTGACATCATCAATGCCGACTCGCGTCAGATATTTGCAGAGCTGCCTATCGGAACTGCTGCTCCGACCCAAGAACAACAACAGCGTGTTCATCATCATTTTGTTGGCAATCATCACCTTAATGATTATTACAGCGCCTCTATCTATGAAGAAGAGGTAATGGCGTTGCTGCGCGACAAGTTTGAGCGTGGCGATGTGGCTATGCTTACCGGTGGAAGCATGATGTATATTGATGCCGTATGCAATGGCATCGATGATATCCCAACCATCGATGACGCTACGCGCCAGATGATGAAAGCCAGACTTGAAGCTGAAGGTCTTCCTGCGCTTGTTGAGGAGCTTCGTCGGCTTGATCCCGAACACTATCAGATCGTTGACAAGAACAATCCTCGCCGTGTCGTCCATGCCTTGGAAATCTGCTATATGGCTGGCAAGACCTACACATCCTTTCGTACCAACAGCAAGAAGGAACGTCCTTTCCGTGTCCTCAAGATTGGTCTTAATCGCGACCGCGGAGAACTCTATGAACGTATCAACCAGCGTGTTCTTGACATGATGGATGCAGGTCTGGAGGACGAAGCTCGCCGCTGTTATCCCCTCAAAGGACTCAATTCGCTCAACACAGTAGGTTATCGGGAGATGTTTGATTATTTTGATGGACTCACCGACCGCGTCGAAGCAATCCGTCGCATCCAGTCCAACTCTCGCAGATATATGCGCAAGCAACTCACATGGTTCAAAAAGGACCCTGAAATCGTATGGTTTCACCCGGATAACGTTAAAGAAATCATAAATTATATCGACACACACTTATTAGACAAATAGTTTTCGTACTTTTGTACGTGCATAACAGCTTGTTTTATTAACTATGGATAAAGTTAAATTCCTCTACCTGTGGTGTAGGGCCAAAATCACAGCCTTTTGGGCGTGGTACAAGAACCTCTACGTGGGCGCTCCCGTATGGAAAAAGGCGTTGATAGGATTTGTTTCCGTTATCGTTTCTTTCCTTTTGTATTTAGGCGCTGTTGACATCAACTTCCTTTGGCTGTTTGGTAAGTCACCCGGTTATTTCTCCGGCATCCTTAATCCTCAGACCAGCCAGGCTTCTGAGATTTACAGTGCTGATGGTCAGCTCATTGGCAAGTTCTTCAGTGAGAACCGTACCCCTGTTAAGTATGAAGAGATTACTCCTGATTTCTTCAAGGCCCTTGTTGATACCGAGGACGAGCGTTTCTACAGCCATTTCGGTATTGACCCCATTGGTATCTTTGGCGCCGTCAAGGATGCTGCCTTGCGCCATGAGGGCCGAGGCGCTTCTACCATTACCCAGCAGTTGGCCAAGAATATGTTCCGTGTCCGTTCTCACTATTCTACTGGACTTTTGGGTAAGATTCCCGGTCTGCGCATCCTGATTGTCAAGAGCAAAGAGTGGATTATTGCGCTGAAGTTGGAGTCACGTTACAACAAGAAGGAGATTATCACGATGTACGCCAACACCGTTGATTTCGGTTCCAATGCTTTTGGCATCAAGACTGCCGCCAAGACCTATTTCAATAAGTTGCCCAAGGATCTCACCACCGACGAAGCAGCCATCCTTGTGGGCATGCTCAAGGCTACCACCTATTACAATCCCAAGAGTCATCCCGAGAACAGCCGCTCACGTCGTAATGTCGTGCTGAGCAACATGCTGAAGCATGGCGATTTGTCGCGAAGCCGGTATGAGGAGTTGAGCAAACTCGATATCAAGCTCAATTACAAGGTGGAAGACAATTATGATGGTCAGGCCACTTACTTCCGCAATGCCGTTGCCGAAGCCTGCGACAGTCTGCTTGTCGGCGTAGGCGCAGGTGTCGGTTCCGATGATGATGACAACAAAGCGCCAGACCTCTACACGAGTGGCTTGAAGATTTATACTACCATAGATACGCGTATGCAGAAGTATGCTGAAGAGGCAGCCAACAAACAGATGCGTATCATCCAGCGCAACTTCAACAACCATTGGGGCAAAGAGGAACCATGGCAGGATGAGCACCACCAGGTTATCCCCGGCTTCATCGAGGGTATCGCCAAGCGCCAGCCCTTCTACAAAGCCTTGGTCGAGAAGTTCGGCGAAAACGCCGACTCTATCGACTATTATCTCAACAAACCCCACAAGGTCAAGGTCTTTGACTATGCCAATGGGGAGATTGAGATGGAGATGTCCAGCCTTGACTCTATCCGCTATATGGTGCGCTTCATGCACTGCGGTATGGTTGCCATGGAACCCCAGACCGGCGCTGTAAAGGCATGGGTGGGCGACATCGATTTCAAGCATTGGAAGTATGACAAGGTTACAGCCATGCGCCAGCCTGGTTCTACCTTCAAGCTCTTCGTATATACCGAGGCGATGAACCAGGGACTTACCCCGTGCGACAAGCGCCGCGACGAGCAGATTAGCATGGATGTCTTTGACAGTAAGAAACAGGAGATGACCCGTTGGACTCCCACCAATGCCAACGGAACCTTCAGCGGCGACTCTATGCCTCTCAAGTCTGCCTTCGCCCGAAGCGTCAACTCTATTGCCGTACGCTTAGGTCAGGAGATGGGCATCAAGCGCATTATCTCTACAGCCCACGCCATGGGTATTGACAGTCCGCTCGACGACGCCCCCGCCTTGGCCCTCGGTTCCAGTGATGTGCGTCTTCTCGAGTTGGTCAACTCCTACTGCACCGTGGCCGACAATGGCCGTCGCCATAAACCTATGCTGGTTACCCGTGTCGAAGACAGGGACGGCAGGGTCATCTATCAGGCCGACACCCAGTCCGAGCAAGCCATATCCACCAAGTCAGCATTCTTCATGCAGCAGCTGCTCCAGGGAGGTATGCGCGAGCCGGGCGGAACCTCGCAGAGTCTGTGGGGCTATGTCGGCGATGTGCGTGATACCGAGTTTGGTGGAAAGACGGGGACCTCCAACAACCATTCCGATGCTTGGTTCGTGGGCGTCAGTCCGCGTCTCGTCGTAGGAGCATGGGTTGGCGGCGAATATCGCTGCATCCATTTCCGCACTGGTGCCTTGGGGCAGGGTAGTCGTACGGCTCTTCCCATCTGTGGTTATTTCCTCCAGTCGGTTTTCAAAGACCCCGCTTTCCAGCAATATCATGGCAAGTTTGTCAAGCCTGCCGATGCCGACATCTCGCGCGTTGACTACATCTGCGACAGCTACTATCAGAAAGCCAAGAACGACAGTACTGCTACTGATAGCCTTGAGCTCAATTCGGAAGAGATAATACTTGATGAAAACGGCAATCCTGTTATCCGAAAGGAGGAGAAGTCCGAAGTCGGAACCTCTTCTGAGCCCGGTTCTCAGGGCGACCACAAGCCCCATAAGCCCACCGAACAGGCAGTTCGTTTTGATGATTTGTAATTATCCATAGGTTTGGAACAGATCAATCTTGACAACGAAGAGTTTCAGAAAGCTCTGCAAATCATACAGTTTACCCGTCGCTCGCTTTTCCTTACCGGAAAGGCAGGCACGGGTAAATCTACGTTTCTCCGCTACATCTCCGAGACCACCAAGAAGAAGCATGTCATCCTCGCGCCTACTGGTATAGCCGCCATCAATGCCGGTGGCTCCACGCTTCACAGTTTTTTCAAGCTCCCCTTCCATCCCCTGCTGCCCAATGATACCCGCTACAGCGTGCGCAATATGCGTAAGACACTGCGCTACACCAGCGAAAAATGCAAGCTGCTACGTGAGGTTGAACTGATTATCATCGACGAGATTAGCATGGTGCGCGCCGACATCATCGATTTTATTGACAAGGTGCTGCGCGTCTACAACCGCAATATGCGTGAGCCGTTTGGCGGCAAGCAGCTCCTCCTCGTCGGTGATATCTATCAGCTTGAGCCTGTCGTTCGTGAGGAAGACCGTCAGTTGCTTGCGCCTTTCTATCATTCCCAGTTCTTCTTCGATGCCAAGGTCTTTGCCTCCCTCCAGTTGGTAAGTATCGAACTGACCAAGGTGTATCGCCAGAACAATCCTACCTTTATCAACCTGTTGGACCACATCCGTTCGTCGCATGTCACCACTGCCGACCTCGAGATGCTCAATCGCCAGGTGGGTGCCGACATTGACACCTCCGACTCTTCGCTCTCCATTACGCTGTCCACCCGTCGCGATACCGTCGATTACATCAACAGTACGCGCTTGGCTGAGCTTGATGGCGATGCTACCATCTTTGACGGAACCATCGAAGGCGATTTCCCCGAGAACAACTTGCCCTCTCCACTCAAACTCGAACTCAAGGTGGGCGCGCAGGTTCTCTTTGTGCGCAACGACAAGGAGAAACGGTGGGTCAATGGCACTCTGGGCACCGTCACGGGTTTCTCGCTCGATGTTGAGGATAGTAAGGACGCCATCATCTATGTCCGTACCGAGGATGGAGTGGAGTTTGATGTTGAGCAGGAAATCTGGAGCAATATCAAGTATACCTTCAACGAGAAGGAACAGAAGATTGAAGAGTCTGTTCTTGGCACTTTCTGCCAGTTCCCTCTGCGTTTGGCGTGGGCCATTACCGTCCACAAGAGCCAGGGCCTTACCTTCCGCAATGTCAAAATCGATTTCAGCGGCGGAGTCTTTGCCGGCGGTCAGACTTATGTCGCCCTTTCGCGCTGCCGTTCGCTCGAAGGCATTAGCCTCAAGAGCCCCATCCGGCGTGAAGATGTCTTCGTCAAAGCCGAAGTTTCCCGTTTCGCCAAGAACTATAACAACCAGCAGCTTATTCATGCCGCTCTCGAACAGGGCAAGGCCGACAAGCAGTATTATGATGCCGTCAAGGCCTTTGATGCAGGCGACATGCAGGCCGTGCTGGACAACTTCTTCCTCGCTATCCATAGCCGTTACGACATCGAACGCCCTGTTGCCAAGCGTTACATCCGTCGCAAGCTCAATGTCATTAACCAGAAGGACCAGGAGATAGCCCGTTTGAAGGAAGAAATCAAGAAGAAGGAGAAATTTCTCAAGAAACTGGCTGTCGAGTATGTCGTCATGGGCCGCGAGTGCGAGAAGGAGCATTTCACCGAGGCTGCCATCCGAAACTTTGAGAAAGCCCTTGAGCTGTGTCCCGATATTCCCGAAGCGAAGCGACGGTTGAAGAAACTCAAGAAAGACTGATTCCCTATATACCTTTTATATATATGACTACAGGCAGACAGAAATGCGACCTCCTGAGGAGCATACGCCAGCAGCTGGCTATCGAGTATGGGTTGGATTACACTCCAGCAGAGTGCCATCATGTGGGCGACTGTCCCGGCACTTGCCCCGTGTGTGATGCCGAGCTTGCCGATCTTCAGCGACAGCTCGACGAGCGTGGAATCACCGAAGTTGCGGAGAAAATAGATATCCGTAGCACCATTATTACCATAGACCCTGATGAGGAATACCACGAGTTGGAAGGTCTCGCCAGTCCCATGTCGCGTGGACGGGATGCAAAGATTACAGACATCCCCGAGGGAATTATTCCTGATGACATGCTGTTGCAAGGAGAAATCATGCCGACAGATTATCTTGACCGCGATTAACCTTTTCTCCATTGCCCCTTCAATGCAGCAAAATAAAATAATTTTGCCCTTTTCCTTGCGCATCCGACTGATTATGCCTAATTTTGTAATCTAAACGCTTTATTAAAATAGAACAAATGGCAACACCGCACATTTCAGCCGCAAAGGGCGATTTCGCCAAGACAGTGCTTATGCCTGGCGACCCGCTTCGCGCAAAGTTTATAGCAGAGACATTCCTCGAGGATGTCAAGTTGGTAACATCGGTTCGTAATGCCCTCGGCTATACCGGTCTGTACAAGGGCGTACCAGTTTCAGTTATGACCAGTGGCATGGGTATGCCCAGCATTGGCATTTACTCTATGGAGCTTTACAAGTTCTATGGTGTAGAGAACATTATCCGCATCGGTTCGGCTGGTAGCTATCGCGACTGGCTCAAGGTGATGGATGTCACTCTTGCCGAGGTAGCCGTGAGCGAGTCTTCCTACGCTCTTGTACAGGGTGGCTGCAAGGACAACGCCATCAAGCCAAGCCAGGAACTCAATGACGTCATCAAGGCCAAGGCCAAGGAGATAGGTATTGAGTGCAAGCCCAGCATAGTTCATTCCAGCGATGTCTTCTATCGTGATGCCTCACAGGGTACATGGCAGGATATCATCAAGCAGAATGGCAGCGACTGCGTAGAGATGGAGAGCTTTGCCCTCTTCCACAATGCCAATATGACAGGCAAGCGCGCAGCCTGCCTGCTTACCATCAGCGACTCTTTTGTCGACCACACCGAGTTGTCAGCCGAAGACCGCCAGAATTCATTTACCAAGATGATGACCCTGGCGCTCGAGAGTGCCATCGTGCTTTAATCTGTATCAGTACGCATTATAGAAAAGCGCAGCCCCGGCAGGGGCTGCGCTTTTTTAATCCATTTCCGTTGTATTCTTGTCACACGGTACGTTGCAGTCTCAGGCGTTAGTGGCAGTTACCTGTTCTACATCTGTCGCAATTGCCTATTATAGGGTGGAACATTATTGCAGCTTTTGGTATTCATCTTCGCATACAGGTTCCAGCCATTCGTTAGAGGCGTTTTCGCCAGGAATCTCGAAGGCGAGGTGGGCAAACCAGCTGTCTTTGGCAGCACCATGCCAGTGTTTCACGTTGGCAGGAATGTGGATGACGGTACCTGGCATTATCTGCTGTGCCGGCTTGCCTTCTTCCTGATACCACCCACGGCCACCCACACCTACCAGCATCTGGCCGCCGCCTGTTGTGGCATGGTGTATATGCCAGTTGTTGCGGCATCCAGGCTCAAAGGTTACATTGGCAAAAGGTATCTGACTCGTGGAGATGCGGGCAAGATAACTATTACCTTTGAAGTAAGCAGCGTAGGCTGTGTTAGGCTCGCCGATGGGAAATATCATCTCACGTTGGAAAGCGGCCTTGGCGTCATCGCCGGTCACGTCTTCGTTCCACACCTCTTTGGCAAGATTGAAGGCAGCCCAAGCCTTGGGCCAACCGGCATAGAAAGCGATATGTGTGATTATCTCGGCTACTTCTGTACGTGTGATGCCGTTGTTCTTGGCAGTTTGTAGATGGTATTTCAACGAACTATCTGTGATGCCTTGGCTGATAAGTGCTGTAATGGTTACCATACTTCGGTCGCGGAGGGAGAGTAGGTCATTGCGGCTCCATACTTCTCCGAAGAGTATGTCATCGTTGAGGTGGGCGAACTCTGGAGCAAACACTCCTAATTGCATGCGTCCTGCGGTCTGTTCTATTTTCTTTTGTGCCATAATGTAGAGTGTTATCATTGTTAATAAAATAAATATTACGAGTCTTTTCATAATTGTCAATAGTTAAGTCGTTTCAACCATTTGTCTACTTTCGAGAGATTATTGCGTGTCTCATGACCGTAGATGCTCATTGCCTCTTTGAAGGTGGCGTTGGGGTACAGCTTCTTTAGGTCGTTTACCACATTGCCAAGCCCGCTTCCTTCATGGGTGGTAAAGGGGATAATGGTCTTGCCGTTCAAATCGTATTTGTCGAAGAAGGTAAACATTACTTGTGGATAGGTGCCCCACCATACTGGTCCACCGATAAAGATGGTTTCATATTGGTCCATGTCATTCACCTCGCCCTTGAAGGCCGGCTTCTCGTTGTTCTCTGCCTCTTTCTTTGCAAGTTTGGTGAGGGCATCATACGTCATGTCGTAGCTTTTCTCCGCGACAATCTCAAACTCGTCACCGCCCGTGAGTTTCTGTATCTGGTCGGCCACAAGTTTGGTGTTGCCCACCTTCACATTGCCCACTCCGTAGTTCTCCCCGGCATGCGAGAAGAATACAATCAGTATTTTTCCTTTGCTCTCCATAGAGGCTTGTTCTTTTTGTTGCGATGACTTCACACTTCCGTTACATGCAGCAGAAACCATGAGTGCCGAAACCATCATTGTTGTATACTTCAATACTCGTTTCATAATCGATAGTTTTATTATGTTTCGATTTACAATGCAAAGGTATATAGAAACTGAATTGGCATTGTTACCTATATTACGCCAATTATTACCGTTTTCTCCTAACGTGGCTCCCCCCGTTGCGGCGTAACGCAAAATCGCATATTCGTATACAGTACTTTCCTGTATGCGAATATGCGATTTGTTGGCTTCGGGCGTTCTGCTCGGTATGAACAGCCCGGCGTCTATTCAAAGTATTTCTTCAGCAACTGTCGTGACAGCTGTACTGGGTCTTGCTTTTGGGGATATTCGATGGGTACTTCCAGTTCGCAGAACTTCTCTTCAAACTCGTAGCACTCTTTGACAAAGCTGTCTTCATCATACTCGGTGCCCCGTTCACGGCAGTCGATGGCGCGGTCTACGAACATGCTCCAGCGTGGCAGATAGAAACTCTTGAGCAGTCCGTCCCATGGGCGGCCGGCATAGTCGTTGAGTCCTGCCAGGTTGTTGTTCCACACGGTGACGATGCGGCGGGCGTTGCGCTCATAGTAGTCTTTCTCCTCGGCAGAGTTGCCCCAGCTGCGAGCCTGTTCTATCCATCGCTTCATGGAGAACACGGGGTGGCAGGCGGTCAGGGCAGCCTCGTCGGCCAGCACCTCTTTCATCTCACTTCCCAGACGCTTCATCTCCTTGAGGTCGTAGCAGTCGTAAGCCACGACAAACTTGCGCCAGAGCACGTAGAAGTGTTCCTCCAGACACTGGCGACCGATGTTCACCACATCCATCTTGTATCCGTCGCGGTCTGAATTGAGGTTCACCATCTCCTTCCATATTTCGTTCTGCGCCTCGCGCGTGGGCGTACATTTATCTTTCTTCTTCATTCCCGGACGCGACTCCACAAAGGTATAGTTGTATGTGCGTGGTACGTCGAGCACCCGCTCGCAGTAGTCACGATACACCTTGCGCGCCTTCTCGTCTATGCGGCCCATGCGCTGGTCAGCCAGCGAGTTGCGCCATTCGTTGAGCGAGCCAGGCATATTCCACGCCTTGTCAAAGAGCATGCTGAAGGCAAACTGGTTGACGTCGAGGGCTTCGAGTGTAGCACCCACACCGCTGAAGTTGGAACCTGCCTTCTCGTATGTATTGTCTATATAGTTGTATATACGGTCCGAGGGAGCCACCAGACGGTTGCGGCCGCCAAAGTTGTTGAGATAGCACCAGATGAAGGGCTGGCCGTAGAACGACTCCGTGGTTTTCCACATCTGTACATTCTCACACCAGTAGTCGAGCATGATCAGGCGACCCTGTGGCACACCTCTGAAGAGAGCCTTCATGCGTTCGCCGTTCCATCCTGGCATGTATTTGTAGGTCCAACTCATCTGCAGCCAGTGTGCATCCTTGTCTGCAGCAGCCAGCGACTCGTATATACCGCGTGAGAGCATGGCCAGCGAGTCACAGTTGAACGTGGGCGGGTCTACCTCGTTGAAGGGGTCTATGCAGTACATGTGGTCGGTGCCATACATGCGGGTCTGTTCTTCGATGAAAGCGCGCTGTATCTTGGCAAACATGGGGTCGGTGGCAAAGAGGAAACGGCAGCGGTAGCGCTCGGGGTCTTTGAATGAGCCCCAGTACGACACGTCGGTATATTTGAGACCTTTGTGTTTCTCTACGAATTTGGCGGGCACGTGTCCGGCAAATCCCGACAGCACGGGAGTCATGTTCAGTTCGCGTTGGCGCTTCAGTATCTGCTTCTGCAGCGTCTGCTGACGGTCCATCCAGTCGCGGGGCAGAGGTCCCATGAAGGCGTCGAAGTTGCACATGCGGTGCCAGCCCAGATAGGCGGGGCCGGAGAAGAAGGAGCGAATCTCTTCATCGTTGAGCCCGAACTTCTTCCACACGTTATACCAAGTCGATTCCTGACCGGTGATAGCCAGAGGCATGTTGACACCGTTGAGCGCCATCCAGTCGATGAAGTGTTCCCACTCACGCCAAGTCCACCAAGGCAGCGAATAGCCGTAGGTGCAGTAGTTGAGGAAGAAACGCATGGGAAGCCGCGACTCTATTCTTACCTTCTCTTTGACAGCAGGCATAGTCTCCGGCAGTTCGATAGGGTCGTCTTTGTACCAAGAGATGGCGGTGTGACAATAGTTCTTGAGATAGTGGTTCAGGCCCATAGCCATGCTGTTGGCGTTGTTGGCGCTGATGACCACCTTGCCCTGGTTGCTCTCCAGGGTGAATACGTCTTTTGTGGAGTCAATCTTTTTGAAGACCACTGTCTGGGCCTTGTTGCCCAGTATACGTCGCGCCAGATTCTGCGCCGTCTTGACATCGTTGGATGCCATCATGCCTATGGTTACCGCCATCAGGCAGAGGGTAGTAATGATTCTACGGTTCATGATATAAGTTGATGAGTAGTTGACAAAGTGGGGGTGGGGTGTATGGGGG
>NZ_NPJL01000023.1:0-30393 GCF_002251325.1 Prevotella sp. P4-67 | reverse complement strand
GGGGCAACGCCATCGATACCTCCGGCAATCGCAGTCTAAACAAGGGGAAAAGCGAGTGACAAGAAAGTAACGATGGAGACATGCAAAAAGGTGGCGAAAAGCCTCTTTTCGCCCTTCAATAACCTACAAATGAGCCACTTATACGGCAAAATATCCCCCAAAAACGCAAAAAAGAGTGATAATCTTTTCATATCACACAAAAAACTATTATATTTGCACCCACAAAAACAAACATAGTCAAAATATTCATATAAATAACAATAAAAACAGCAATGACAAAGACAGAAATTGTAAACAAGATTTCAGAGAATACTGGCATCTCAAAGAAGGAAGTAGCCATTGTAGTGGAAAGTCTCATGGAGACTGTAAAGGAAAGCCTGCTCAAGAGAGAGCACATCTCACTGCGTGGTTTCGGTAACTTCATCATCAAGCGTCGTGCAGAGAAGACAGCTCGCAACATACAGAAGAATACTACTGTAATCATCCCCGCACACGACTACCCCAGCTTCAAGCCTGCCAAGGAGTTCGTGGAGAAGATGAAGAACAACTAAGCATACAACGCAAAAACATAACCATTTAAATTAAAAGAATTATGCCAAACGGTAAAAAGAAGAAGGGCCACAAGATGGCTACTCACAAGCGTAAAAAGAGATTACGCAAGAACAGACATAAGAGCAAGTAATCATTGTATTGCTCTATAGCCTAATCAAAAAGACTAATGGGGCGTGTCGTGCGACATGCCCCCATTTTTTTAAGCAATAAGTGAAGATAGTATGACAAGCGAAGTAATCATTGACGTCCGTCAGAAAGAAATCTCGATAGCTCTGCTCGAGGACAAGAACCTCGTGGAGTATCAGAACGAGCCCCGCTCGGCCTCTTTCTCTGTGGGCAACATCTACATAGCAAAAGTCAAAAAGCTGATGCCTGGTCTCAACGCCAGCTTTGTGGATGTAGGCTACGAACGCGATGCCTTTCTTCATTATCTTGACTTAGGAAGCCAATTCAACTCGTACGAGAAATATCTCAGACAGGTACAGAGTGACCGGAAAAAACTTTACCCTTTTGCCAAAGCATCACGTCTGCCCGATATCCCTAAAGACGGCAGCGTACAGACTGCGCTCAAAGTGGGCGATGAGGTGCTGGTGCAAATTGTAAAAGAACCCATTTCTACCAAAGGTCCGCGACTGACAGGCGAAATCTCTTTTGCCGGACGATATCTTGTGCTTATGCCATTCGGCGATAAGGTCTCGGTATCTTCCAAAATAAAGTCGGGAGAAGAGAGAGCAAGACTCAAGCAGCTTATACATAGCATTAAGCCGAAAAACTGTGGAGTTATTGTGAGAACGGTAGCCGAAGGTAAGAGAGTGGCTGAACTGGATACTGAGCTGAAGGTGCTTACCAAGCGCTGGGAGGACGCCATAACAAAGGTGCAAAAGACACAGAAAAGACCCCAACTTGTGTTTGAAGAAACCAGCCGTGCCGTAGCGCTTCTGCGAGACCTGTTCAACCCAAGTTATGAGAACATCTACATCAACGACGAAGATGTTTATCAGGAAGTAAAAGACTACGTGTCGCTTATAGCCCCTGAAAAAGCGCACATCGTAAAACTCTATACGGGTAAAGTTCCAATTTTCGACAACTTCAACGTAACCAAACAGATTAAGTCGAGTTTCGGCAAAACGGTCAACTACCGCCATGGTGCCTACATGATAATCGAGCACACTGAGGCAATGCACGTGGTTGACGTGAACAGTGGAAACCGTTCTAAATCGGAAAACGGACAGGAACAGAATGCACTGGAAACCAATCTTGGCGCTGCCGACGAACTGGCACGCCAACTCAGACTAAGGGACATGGGTGGTATCATCGTCGTAGACTTCATCGACATGAACCTCGCCGAAGACCGGCAGATGCTCTATGAACGTATGTGCAAGAACATGCAAAAGGACAGAGCCAGACACAACATCCTGCCTCTTAGCAAGTTTGGACTGATGCAGATAACCCGTCAGAGGGTTAGGCCAGCCATGGACGTCAACGTTGAAGAGGCCTGCCCCACCTGTAACGGTACAGGCAAAATCAAGTCGAGCATCCTGTTTACTGACATTCTCGAAAGAAAGATTGACCGACTGGTCAACAAGATTGGCATCAAGAAGTTCTATCTACATGTACATCCATACGTTGAGGCATATATCAACCAAGGACTGGTATCACTCAAGCGAAAATGGCAGCTAAAGTACGGCTTTGGCGTACATGTAATAGCGTCGCAGAAACTTGCTTTCTTACAATACGAATTCTACGATACAAAGAAGCAGTTTATCGACATGAAGGAAGAAATCGAAACCAAATAAGAAAGAGCCTCTCACAGCAAAGTGGGAGGCTCTTTCTTGTAGTAATCTGTGAGAAGCTACCCTTTGGACTGACGAAGGGTAGCTTCTTGCTTTTATCTTTCACCGACAATGCGGGCAGTGCCTATCAAGCCTGACTTGAGCAGAGGCTCGTCGGCCTTGTAATACTTGATGGGATAATAGGTGACAGTCTCGGCGCCGGGCTGCATATCTCCTACCATGCGGTTGTGCCATGGATTGACTACAGCAATCTCGACCTTGTTGTCACCAGCCTTGACGGCAGCGGTGATATCTATTATATAAGGTGCATGCCATACCACGCCCACGGGCTGACCATTGACGGTAACTTCGGCCAAGTCCTTGACCTCGCCCAAGTCAAGCAGTATGCGTGAGGGAGCATTCTTCTTGAGTGATTTCTTGGCTACCTTGAAGTTGTTGGTATAAGTTGCAACACCTGAGAAGTACTTAACTCCCTGCTCGGATGACTCTGTAAGCGATGCCAAGCTATCCAAAGCAATCTGGGATGGAGCTCCGCGATGAGCCTGGAAGCTGACTGTCCATGGCTGGGCGAACTCGGCGAAAGCTGTGCGGGTGCGCTCGGCGAGAGTGACGGCGGGAACATCGGTATCGTCGACAAACACCACAAAGACTGCATCATAGGCGGGCATGTCAAGGGTTACGCGGGTGCGGCCGTCGACCATTTCGTAGCTCACATCTTCCTTGGCGCCGGTATCGGCATGCCACAGCTGTGGCTTCTTGCCTGTGACATTGAAGGAGGCAGTGAACTTGCGCGCCTGCTTGGTCTGGTTGGCTATCCAGTAAATCTCGCCATCGTTCAGACGACGGTGTACAAACTTGATGTTGGCCTTGGCGTCAGAGAAGGTGACATCGGGAGCGACTCCAGTGTTTGCAAGCACCTTGCCGATAGACACTCCGGTAGTAACATTCTTGCGGCCAGAGCCCCAGATATCCTTTACCAGGCTGTCAAACTCTTCGACGGTTCCATCGAGTCCCACGAGGATCTTGGGCTTGTCGCCGGCAATGGTCACACCGGCATCAGCCAGCTGCTTGATGCGGCGCAGCATCTTGATGGATATCATGCTCACATTGTCAAGCCACAATACGCGATAGCGCATACCTGTGGCGGTTACCAGCTGACCATTGTCAACCTTGAGGACATCCTTAACTATCGACGGACTCACGAAGTCATAGTTGTAGGTATTGGGGAACTTTGGCATACGGGTCTGGTAGCGGGCTGTAACGTTGGTATCCTCACCGTAATAGTAAGCTACGTCGGCGACAAACTTACCTTGGCGTAAGAGATAACAGCTGCGGGCGAGGTAGTCGGTCCATGCGCCGGCCTGGCTTGCCCAAGTCTCATTGCGGTCGAACCACTGGCCCCAAAGACCAAGGCCAATGCCCGGCACCTTATCATCAACAGGCTGGTGGGGAGAGGTGTGGATGACGAAGAGGTTCAATCCGCTGGCCATAGCGGCATCGGCGGTGGGTTTGAGGACAGCGGGGGTATACACGAAGGCACCATCGCGGAAGCCATCGGATGTAAACGACTCTGCTGCAGCTACGTTCTGTCCATAGATATGGGCAACAGAAGCAGACTCTCGGATATCACTCTCGTGCTGGGGGACGGTTACGAGTCCCTGCTTGTAACGCATCCAGATAGCAGACATAGGTATATCGGCGCTGCGCTTGCAGTCCATGCCGTCGGTAGCGTTGGCGCGCCACGCCTCATGACTCTCCGTATATCGCTTCAGGCCGTAGGGCTTGAGGATGTCAGTGAGCTGGTCGTAGTGGTACTCTGTCATCATGTCGCCGATAGTGGTACGCCAGTCGAAGAGGAAGCGCTCGGTTTCCTCAGCACTGTTGACAACGATACCTGCCAGCGCGGGAAGCCAGGGGAGAATGTCGTAGCCACGGCGGGCCTTGAACTCTTCCACCATCTTACCTGTCCATGTCTGGGCACCGGCTTCATAACTGTCATTGAGCAAGTAGGTGATACCACGGTTACCCATCAGTCCCTTGCTGGCATCGACATAAGTCTGGAGATAATTCTTATAGTAATCGCGGATAGCCACGGGGTCTATCTTGTCGACCTCGAGACCGGTAGCTTCAGGCGAAGCGGGATGGTTGGTCTTTCCTGTGAGTCCGTAGCCGAATCGCATGATACGCCAACGACCCTTGGGAGCTTTCCAGGTAAGCACGCCGTCCTTGACAAAAGAGGTGACATCGACAACGTCTGCCGTGTTGACAACATCGGTAGTGGCAGGAGTCTTGACAGACGTTCCATAACGATAGAAAGAAGATGCCGACTTGTCTGAAAGGAGATTTACGCGTACTACGGGTGACAATTTAAGTGAAGAAAGACGGAATCCGGTAGCGGGATTGTTCTTCTCCGTACTGGTGAATACCATCTTAAAATAACGGGCTGTGGTCTGAGGAATATCCTCCACACGCTCGAAGCCTCCCTGGTAACTCAGGTCGACCACCTTGGTGAATGTCTTTCCGTCCATGCTGCAGAAGAGACTCGCAGCGCAGTTCTCCACTCTTTCTTCTATCTTCAATACCGACCATGTCACTGACCGCACGAGTTGTGGCTGATGAAAGTCCATCAGCACCCATGCCTTGCCGTCCTTCTCGGCTTGGATGATAGAATAGTCAGAGATACTGTCGTTGCCCAGCTGCTCGGCAGTAACTGTGCCACCGCTGGTTGTGATGGTCGGATTGAGCTCCATCATCGACTTGTCGTTATCTGGAATGCGCATAGCCAGCACTGCGACGTCGCGATAGAACTTCTTCTGCAAGAAGACTGTGGCTACAGATTGATTGACATAACAATAGTCCTGATAGGGGCCAGTGATATCAAAGCCACCGGGCAACTTAACCTTCAGGGCCTTGCCTGTACCTTTGACCTCGGTCTGTCGCCAAACGAGCTTCTTCATTCCGTCTTCGTCCTTGACCCATGGGCCGCCAGTCTCGCTCCATCCGGGAGCGCTGGCAATAGTCGCCTCGAGCCCGAGACTATCGGCAAGATGAATGGCATAATGGAAGGCGTCTTTCCATTCTGGCGTCATGTAAGGCAGACGCTTCTCGACGACTTGCGGAGTGGATAGACCGGCATCGAAGACATGAAAGCCACCAATGCCACTACGCTTCATCCAGGTGAGGTCCTTGTAGATACCGTCCTTGGTGATGTTTCCGTTCATCCAATGCCACCATACACGGGGGCGATAAGGCTGACCGGGATGCTGGAAGTCCTGGTACAAAGTCTGTGCGTCTTGAGCCGAAGCGGACAATGCCCCTGCGGCAACAAAGAGCAATACTGGTAATGATTTAAGTTTCAACATATGGATATAGATTAAGTTATTGTACGATTTTGAACCTTATTCGGAAGCTGCGCTTCTCTTCGTCCCAATTGGTGCCGAGCAGAGTAAAATGGCCAATCTGTCCAGTAGAGCGCACATGCTTGCCGATACATGGGCAGACGTCGTAATCGCCGATGCGTACCAGCCTGATGGTTTCGCTCGCATCCTCGGGCAAACGGTCGATATGAACACCCTCGGGGATATGGTCACGGTCTACAAACTCATAGGTTACAGGCATGTCCTCATCAATGAGGCGGTTCATCTCATCTTCGATGAACTTCTCTTCCTTGCGGGTGGGCTTGTTGGCGAGCTGATAGGTTATCTTGCTCTTCTTGCGCTCGATGTGCGCATTACGACTTCGCTCACACCCATACTTACGTACCATCAGCTGATTGAGCAGATGCTCGGCAGTATGGGCAGGCGGGAATTCCTCCTTGTTGTGTTCGTTCAGAATCAATTCGTCCATGATATTATTGTTTGATTTTGTATACTACTCCACCATAAGCCGGAACGGCGACATTGACAGCCTCGTTGACCGCAAGATGCAACTTGGCCTTACCGTCACTCAACAAATCGACAGCGTCGGCATCCCCCTCTGCGATACCCATATACTCAAAGGCATGCGAAGGAATGATAACTCCCGTATCGATGGCCTCGGCTGCGAAATTGACAACCACCAGAAGCAGCTCGTCATCCTTCTTGCGCAGGAAGGCATATTGAGATTGTGCCAGATGACCATTAACATACATCAGGTCAAAGGTCAGACCTCTGCTTGCCGCCTTCTCTTTCTCAGCAATGAGCATCACGCGCTTGTAGGCATCCATCAGTTTGCGTTCCGACGGTGTTTTCTTGCGAATATCGAAGTATCCGTGGTTGACACTGTCCATGCTCCAATAGTCGAAGATAGTGCTACGACCATCGCGACCACTGAAGCCTTCCTTGTCCATACCACGCTCGCCGAGTTCTTGACCAGCGTAGAGCATATAAGGATTGGTGTGGAGCAGGCAACTCACAATGTGGGCGGGATAGGCAGCCCAAGGCTCGCCGGCGAAAAAGTCGCTCGCAATACGCTGCTCGTCATGATTTTCCAGGAAATAGAGCATGTGGTCGCGGATATCATCAGTCTGCTGCCATTGCGTTGTGATGTCAGAGGCCCAACGACGGCCACAGACGATGTCACGCAGGCTGTCATACATGCCCACCTTGTCATATAGGAGGTCAAAGCCAGCCCCAATATAAGTACGGTAGAGCGAAGGATTGTAGACCTCGCCGATAAAGATGATATGCGGATAAGCCGCTTTCACCACCTTGGTGGAGTAAGCCCAGAACGCTGCGGGCACCATCTCCGCCATATCACATCTGAAACCATCCACTCCCTTGCCTGCCCAATACATCAGGATGTCTGTCATCTTGGTCCACGTATCGGGAATGGGGTCAAAATGCTCAGAGCGACCGCCTGCATCACAATAGTCAACGCCATAATTGAGCTTGACGGTCTCATACCAGTCATTACGACCAGGACGATTGTCAAAATGGTCATTGCCGGTAGCACGGGCAGGAGCCTCGTGATAAGTCTGACTATCGGTGACATCGCCCAAGTCAAGCGGCTGCCCCCAGCAGTAATAGAAGTTGTTGTGGGTGGAAAAGTGCATGTTGACATCATCGTCTTCACCCAAATCTCTTACGCCCTTGGGCTTGCATACAGAGTGGTACTGACGCGCCACATGGTTGGGCACGAAGTCCATGATTACCTTCATCCCCGCCTTGTGCGTCCTTGCGATGAGACACTCCCACTCCTGCATACGCTTATCGACGTCGACAGCCAAATCGGGGTCAATGTCATAATAATCGGTAATGGCATAGGGAGAACCGGCACGACCCTTGACCACCTCGGCGTTCTGAGCCGGAATGCCATAAGCCGTGTAGTCGGTCTGCGAGGCATGACGCAACACACCGGTAAACCACACATGGGTCACACCCATAGCTTTGATGCGCTTCAGCACCTGCGCATCAATGTCATTCATCTTCCCAGAACCATTTTCGGCAACCGAGCCCCACTCTTTACGAGTGGTGTTACGATTGCCGAAAAGTCTGGTAAATATCTGATAAACTATCATATCGTTCAGGCGATACCGCGCACAGCCACGGTTTTGTCTATACGACCTATCATACCTTGCAGCGCCTTTCCAGGGCCACACTCCGTGAAGTCATCGGCACCGTCGGCAATCATAGCCTGCACGCTGGCAGTCCAGCGAACCGAACTGGTGAGCTGGGCTATCAGATTGGCCTTGATTACCTCAGGCTCAGTGTGGGGCTTGGCGTCCACGTTCTGATAAACGGGGCACTTGGGCGCATTGAATGTAGTCTTCTCGATGGCGGCCTCAAGTTCGTCCTTGGCGGGCTGCATCAGAGGAGAGTGGAAAGCGCCACCAACCTTCAGGGGCAGAGCGCGCTTGGCACCGGCTTCCTTCAGTTTCTCACAGGCGGCATTGATGGCATCTACATTGCCAGAGATAACCAGCTGGCCAGGACAGTTGTAGTTGGCAGCAACCACTACATTACCATCGGTAGACACTTCAGCGCAGATTTCCTCAACCTTCTCATCGGGCAGACCGATGATGGCAGCCATAGTACCAGGGTTAGCCTCGCAAGCCTTCTGCATGGCATTGGCGCGGGCAGCCACCAACTTCAGGCCATCCTCAAAGCTGAGCGCACCTACTGCTACAAGAGCAGAGAACTCACCGAGTGAGTGACCGCCAACCATTGCTGGAGCGAACTCGTCGCCCAGGCAGAGAGCAGAGATGACACTGTGCAGGAATACAGCAGGCTGGGTAACATTAGTCTGCTTCAACTGCTCGTCGGTGCCTGCAAACATGATATCAGTGATTTTGAAGCCGAGGATTTCGTCGGCCTTGTCAAACAATTCTTTTGCCAATGGATTATTGTCGTAGAGCTCCTTGCCCATGCCGACAAACTGTGAACCCTGTCCGGGGAATACAAATGCTTTCATTATTATCTTATTACTTAATACTTATTACTTTAGTGCAAAGTTAGTGAAAACCGAGCGCAATACAAAATAAATCACATTTATTTTTATGTACGCGCGAGGCACCGCCATACATTATGGCACAAAAAAAATCCTAACCACGCAATTGCAGTTAGGATTTCTATTGAGATTTGCTTTACAGCGCAAACTTATTCAGCTGCGGGAGCCTCGGCAGCAGCCTCAGCAACAGGAGCCTCCTCAACGGGAGCCTCAACGGCCTCCACGGGAGCGTTCTCGGCAACGACCTTAACGGGAACCTTTACCTCTACCTCCTTGTGGAAGTGAACGGTAGCCTCGTAGTCGCCAACCTTCTTGGCATCGTGCATGGTAACAATCTTGCGGTCGATGTCGAAGCCCTTCTTAGCGAGAGCCTCTACTACAGCAGCAGCGCCTACCGAACCGTAAGTTACACCAGTTGCAGAAACCTTAGCTTCGATTACCAGCTCTACACCATTGAGAGCCTCAGCCTTCTTCTCAGCCTCAGCCTTGAGGGCAGCCAGCTTGTGAGCCTGCTGCTTAAGGTTCTCAGCGAGTACCTTCTTGGCGCTGGGCGAAGCGATAACGCCCTTGCCTGTGGGGATAAGATAGTTACGACCGTAACCACTCTTAACGTTCACGATATCGTTCTTGTATCCAAGACCGATGATATCTTCTTTCAAAATAATCTCCATTGTGCTTCCTCCTTTTTATTTCATCAAGTCAGTTACATAAGGAAGTAATGCTATCTGGCGCGCACGCTTTACAGCCTGGGCCACACGACGCTGATACTTCAGAGATGTGCCAGTAATACGACGGGGAAGAATCTTACCCTGTTCGTTCAGGAACTTCTTCAGGAACTCAGGATCTTTGTAGTCGATATACTTAATACCGCTCTTCTTGAAGCGGCAATACTTCTTCTTCTTTACATCGATAGAAGGAGCTGTCAAGTAACGTACTTCTGAATTGTTCTGCTCTGCCATGATTAAGCCTCCTCTTTTTTACCAAGTTTTGCGCGACGCTTTTCGGCGTACTGAGCAGCATACTTGTCAAGTTTAACGGTCATGTAACGGATAACCTTCTCGTCGCGGCGATAGCCAGTCTCAAGAGAGTTAACGATAGTTGGCTCAGCCTTGAATTCCAACAGGCAGTAGAAGCCTGTAGATTTCTTCTGAATAGCATAAGCCATCTTCTTCAGTCCCCAGGTCTCCTCGTTCAGAATCTCTGCGCCTTTATCGGTGAGCAGTTTCTTGAATTTAGCGACCGTTTCCTTCATCTGTTCATCAGACAAAACGGGAGTCAAAATGAAAACGGTTTCGTATTGATTCATACTGTTTATAAATTAATAAATGATTAATGTTTGCGCACTATCGACAGGCGAGCCGAAGCCCACTGCCTCAAAATGCGGTGCAAAGGTACTGCTTTTTTTCCTGACTGACAAACATTTCGAGGATTATTTCATTATTTTTTTAATCAGACAAGTCCTCCTGGCAACCATCGTTGACAGTTTCCGGAGGACTTTCAGAGTTGAGAGAGATTTCTATAATCAGTTTTTGAGCAGCGTGAGCGCAGCGTCGAGCAGCGTGCTGTTGACCACATCCGGCTCGCAACGACGCACGCCTTCTACCAGCTTGATGCAAGCCTTCTTGTCGTTGGCATCAAACGTCTTGCGACCCAGATTGCACAGGGTTACCAGTCGGTTGGCCAATATCTGGCGGTATTCCACATCCTTTGCTGCGCCATCTGAAAAGGCGAGCGACGTATAGGCCGAACATACCGATGTTACAGCCGTCAACAGACTGGAAGAGGTAAACTTGGTGGCCTTGTTGGCGATATCCAGATTGGAGTAGACCAACTTTCCGCTACCATCTACCATCAAGATGCTGTCGCTCTCGGTGCGTAGCACTCTGCGGCCTTCGGTCTGCTTCGATGCCTTCTCTCGCTGCACCACCGGGTCAGTGTTATAGAACTTCAGCAGCGAACCATTCATCTTTTTCCCAGACATCCACCACACCAAAGCATAGACATAACGTTTTTCCTTGTTCAGCGGGTCGCGCAGGTAGAGGACATCGTAGTTGCGGTCGATATACACGCCCAGCCTATAGCTCAGGGCGTTGTCCTTGCCATAACCTATATTATTGGACTTGGCTATCGTACCGGCCTTGCGGAAATTAGACATGTAAGCCAGAGCCACATTGGGCCGCATAGTCTTGGCCTCGAAGTCATCGACCAGCTTTCTTTGCTCCTTGTCGATGACAAAGTTGTAGAACTTGTGATAACCGCCTTCATACTCTTGGGCCTCGCTATTGGTGATGGCACCCATGTCTATGAGGGTCTGAGCCAGCTGCGCAAATGCTACATCAATAGACTGCTTGGGCGAGGCAGCAGAGGCGACAGCCGCCATGGCAGCGAGCACAGCCAACAAGATAAAACGCTTGATTTTCTTCATATTCAGTTTCCTCCTTTATATTTTAATAAACTTCTTCTTCGAGCACAGCCAAGGCTTCATTGACGATGGCATTCTCGCGGTTAGCTCCCTCCATCATAGCCTGCTGGTAGAGCTGCTCATCGTCGCGCTGCGCCTCTTCCACGCATTGTGCCACAAAGGCATCGATGGCGTCGGAGAGAGAGTCGACGAACTCCTTTCGGCGCGCCTCGGCATACAGCGGGTGGGGAGGCGCCGGCGTGTACATGTATTTATGATAACGGCGCGCCTTGGGTTTCTCGCTCTTCACGCTGTCTGCCTTGGGGACTGAGGGTGCATGGACAGCGGCACCCGAGACCGTGTCTATGGGAACGGCTGCTATCTGCACACTGTCTGCCGACGGCGACGACGGGCTGAGAGCGAGCGTCATGACCACCGCCACAGCCACACAGGCGGCGGCAATCATAGCCACCCTGAGGGCGATGCTCCGGGCCACAGACGACGACCTGCCCGCTGCCACGGGAGTGACAGCCACATCCTCTTCGGGCATGCCGGCATCAAAGTAGGCAAACATCTGCCGATAGTCTTCCAAGTCGGGAGCCACCTCGCTACGGGCGGCAAACCACCGGGCTATCTCCTGTTCCTCTTCCACCGTGGTATGGCCTTCCATAAACCTCGTGAGGAGTTGTCTGATTTGCTTTTCGTTATACATTGTTATATTTATGTACGTTGATTACGTTTTCTGATATCGGAGAGCAGTTGCCTGCGTGCCTTTGAGAGCAGCGTGGCCACCGAGGCTGGCTTGATGCCGAGTATGGCAGCTATCTCTGCATTGTCCTTCAGTTCTATCTGTCGCAGCCGCAACACCTGATGCTGCATGGGCGGCAGAGCCTGAAGTCTGCGCTGCAGCCATGCATCGGTCTCCTCGGCCTCGATAGCGACATCGGCAGCCGACGAGGACTGGACAACAGTCACTCCCGTCGTCAGCGATACCGTGTGAGATTGGCGCAGCATGTCGAGCGCCCTGTTGCGGGCAGCCACCACAGCCAGTCCACGGGCATGACGGGCGGAGGAGATATTGTCGCGCAGCGTCCACAGCCTCAGCATTATGTCTTGGGCCACATCTTCTGCGCCCTCGACACCGATGCCGGCAGCGACAGCCGAACGGACGGCTGCCACGCGCAATTCTGCGGCCATATCGGTAAACTCCTTTTCGCTCATCATGATTTTCGCTATGCTACTCTATAAACGCGGAAACATGCGATTTATCAACCGATTTAACACACATTAACCTAAATTTCTTCTGACGACGCCGATTGTACCATCGATGGCCGCCAAGATTAATTCGTGGTTGGAAATAGTGGTTGCACGCCGCGATTTGGATAATTCCGAGTTTGAAATCTCCATTTCCCACTCTGCAATCAATTTGATGACCATCATGATAAAAAATAAATGATTTTATTTTGTTCTCCTATCGGTTTGCACTACCTTTGCAATAATGAAAAAGATAGATTTCACCCGAATAGGCAAAGGGGCGCCTTACGCCCTCGTGACGGGCATGGTCTGCTTTGTGGCAGCCTATGTCATAACCAACCCCTGGATCAAGAACTCGCTGCTGCTGGCTGGTCTGGCTGCGGTAGTGATAAGCGTGGGGCTATACATCACGGCTTGGAAACACGAATAAGACAATGGATATGAAGCATATAATGACGACTCTGCTCGCCCTGGCACTGTGTGCGACGGCCACGGCACAAGACTTTGACAAGTATTTCACCGACAGCACGCTGCGGCTCGACTACATCTTCGAGGGCAACGCCCGGCAGCAACACATCGCTCTCGACCAGCTCAACGTGAGCCCCCGATGGTATGGCAAACGACAGCGACTGACCGAACTGCCGGTACAAGGAAACGGCCAACTGACCGTGCGCGACCACAAGACCCGCACCGCCATCTATCGCAACTCGTTCTCCACGCTCTTCCAGGAATGGCTCAGCTATCCCGAGGCAGAGGGCGCGGCACGCTCGTTTGAGAATGTGTTTCTGATGCCCATGCCCAAAGACACGGTAGAGGTGACGATAGACCTGCGCAACAACCGCCAGGAGGTCATCGCAAGCTACACCCACACGGTGGTGCCCAGCGACATCCTGATACGCCGCATCGGCAAGAAGCCTACGCCCTACACCACCCTATGGCAGGCCCGCGACACCACACGCTGCATCCACATAGCCTTCGTGGCCGAGGGCTACACCGAGGGCGAGATGGAGACGTTCGTAGCCGACGCCCGCACCGCGATGGATGCCATCTTTGCCCACGAGCCCTTCAAGAGCATGCGCGACAGGTTCAACGTGGTGGCAGTGAAGGCCGTCTCGGCAGAGAGCGGCACATCGTCGCCGGCAACAGGCGAATGGAAGAACACGGTGCTGGGCTCCCACTTCGACACATTCTACAGCTCGCGCTATCTGACCACACTCAGGCTGAAGACGCTGCACGACGTGCTGGCTGGCACTCCGTATGAGCACATCATCGTGCTGGTGAATACCGACCAGTATGGTGGCGGCGGCATACTCAACTCGTACAACCTCGCCATGACCCACCATCCCAAGTTCCGCCCAGTGGTGGTCCATGAGTTCGGCCACAGTTTTGCCGGTCTTGCCGATGAATACGCCTACGACTTTGAAGACATCCCCATGTATCCTCACGATGTGGAGCCATGGGAACCTAACATCACGACCAAGGTGGACTTCCGCAACAAGTGGGAGAACCTGATAGGCACCGACAGCCAGGCTGGTTTCTACGAGGGAGCGGGCTACAGCCTCAAGGGTGTGTATCGCGCCTATCCCGACTGCCGCATGCGCACCAACGAGAACCCCGAGTTCTGCAAGGCTTGCCATCAGGCGCTCGTCAGACTCATCAATTTCTATACCGAATAAGCCATGCCGCTGCGCCATACGCTGACTACGATAGCCATACTCGTGGCTGCCACGCTGCCTCTGCACGCCCAGCAGGCCGACAAGGAGCAGCTGGGGCGAGCCATAGAGTATTTTCAGACGGCCAAGTATCATGAGTGCATGCTCATCCTGGCACGGCTCGACAGCGTATATACCATCAATCCGCGCTTTAGGGCATTTCTCGGCGTGTGCTATTACTACGAAAGCCAATACACCAAGGCTGCAGAATATCTGGAGGCGACCATCCCGCAACTGAAAGCCTTCTCGCCCCAAGAGGTGGGACTCTACAACTGGCTCTGCGGCGAATGTTTGTTCAAGCAGGAGCAATGGCAGCGCGCCATAGCCTACTACGAAGCCACCACCCTGATGCGCTACGGCAACGAGAAGGCCGACGCGCTCTACCGCTTAGGCTTCTGCTACATCAATCTACACAATATGCGGGTGGCAAAGGACTATCTGGAGAGCGCACTGATATACTACGAACGGGCGGGAAGCCCTGACTACAAAGCCCGAGTGGCACAACTGCACAACATGACGGCTGCCCTAAGAAACTATCTGGACGAAAAATAGACACAAAAAAGACGGGAAGAATGTCGGCAATAATCATCTGCGACATTCTTCCCGTCTCTCTATAAACGGATGGGGCTATTTCTCTCTCGGGGCACGAGGACAGCGGGCTGCACGGCGGAAAGCCTGACGATGGAAGCAGTCTTCGGCACGAAGAATCTTCATCACCACGCGGCCAGGCAGAACTGCCAGAAACTTGCGGTGATACTGCTGCTGGATGCGGCGTATCTGCACATCGATGTTGTCCATGCGGTGGATGGCGCGGGCACAGGCGTTGTCGTCGCCGAAATCGGCCATGCGGCGATACTGGCGCATCTCGTCGAAAAGGGCACGCTGCTTGGTCTGCATCTCACGGAAAAGAGGCAGGAACTTATCTATCTGGGCAGGCGTGAGACCTGCTTCCTTGACAATGAAGGTCTCCATATCCGCCTGAAATCTTCGGGGGTTGAAATCGTGCTCTGCGGCAGCCGCCACGACAACGAGCAGCAGAGTGAAGGACATTATCAGTATTCTTTTCATGCTACACCTTAATTATATATACATTAATACTCAGACAGCGAAGCATACATATCGCCCTTGTCGTACATGGCATAGTCGGCCATCTCGTCGATAGAAGCATCGATGGCATGCTGCTCGGCAAGAGCCTTGGTCTGCTGATGCTGCTTATGGGCCAGATAGACAGTAGATGTAAGCAACAGGCCTGCCAGACAGGCTGCTGAAGCCACATAATAACGGTAACGGTGCCACCATGAATGATGGACAACGGCAGGCTGGTCATCAAGACGGGCCATAAAGTCATCGGCAAAATGGTCGAAATATCCTTCAGGCACCGTAAAAGGATTGCGGTGGTGACCAGACTGCATGTCATTAAGATTGATTTCGCTCATATTCATTCACTTTATACGTTTGACGATTGTATCTTCGAATAGTTTAATCACGCTGCTTAATATAATCCAAAACTTTCTGGGCTGCAATGTGGTAATTGGCCTTCAGAGCGCCCTCGGTACGCTCGAGCATCTTGCTCATCTCTGAGTATTTCATCTCATCGTAATAGCGGAGCAGGAAAACCGTGCGCTGCATGTCGGGAAGTTGGGCAATGGCTTCCTGCAAGAGGGCCTCGGTGGCGTCGCCGTCGAAATACTCGTCAGCCATCAGGTGCCGGGCGGCGTAGAGGTCGGCATCGGCGTCGGCCACGTTCTTCTTGCGGCGCAGAAAGTCGAGCGACTCGTTGACGGCAATACTGTAGAGCCAGGTGGAAATCTTGGAATCGGCCTTGAACCTGTCGATGTTCATCCACGCCTTCATCAGCACATTCTGCATCACATCGTCGGCGTCTTCGTGATAGAGCACAAAGTGTCGTATCTTCCAATACAGCATCTCGCTATACTGGCTGACGATGAGCCCGAATGCCTTGCGCTTGGTCTCGGGCGACGCGAGCATCTTCAGAAGTGTGTTGTCGTCGACTGTCATCGGTAATTGTTCAGATATCGGTTGATTACGGCATCATAACCATAGATGTCGGCATACTCACACATATGACCTTGAGGGTCGGGATAGAGGGTGTAATAGGTAATGAACAACGGCACTACCGGGTCGAGGCTCTTGGAACGGATAACCATACGGCGCTTGAGCGTATCAGCTTGGGCTTCGCCGTCGCGGGCCAGCATGGCTGTCATCGAATACTGTATCTTGGCTTTGACCGACGGGTCTTTGTCGGCGAGAAGGAATACTGCCAGGTCGTAGGGGCGCTCAACTCGCACGCAACCATGCGAGACTGCGCGCACAGCACGTCTGAAAAATCCGCGAGATGAAGTGTCGTGGAGATAAACGGAGAAAGAATTGGGGAAACGGAATACTATACGCCCCAAGGAATTGCCCTCGCCGCCTTTCTGCACAACCGAATAGGTGGGCGAAAGCAGCATATCTGATGTGAAATGTGGCCAGGAGACGGTCTTTCCCGTACTGCGCTCGCGCACAATGTAATGGTTGCGGGCGAAATAGGCACTGTCGCCAATGTGGCGTACCACGCTGTTACGGATAATGCTCCTCGGGATAATCCATTGAGGGTTGAGGTCCATACGGGAGATATCGCTGACGAGCAGAGGGGTCTTGGTAGACACGGCTCCCAGTCCTACACGCATCTGCATGGTGGTCTCGCCGTCGACAGCGGTCAACATAAACGCCGGCACATTGACCATCACATATTTGGGGCAAGTCTGGGGATGTCGGTGGGTGCGCCAGCGGCGGCGCTCCATGTTGGCCATGATCCGCGAATAGGCTGGCGTCTGCGGCGGAGTGGACAGTAGCATCTGCGCAAACCGCCGATACAGAGAGTCGACAGGCTGGACATCGTGCAGGAAGACGGCTACGCTGTCGGCCTCGACCTTGGCGAGAGCGCGCTGGTAGAACGCACGGTTAGGGGTGTCCATCCCGACATCAAAAAGGGTGCGATAGCCGAGGCTTATACGCGCCGTGTCGACGAGGTCAATGCGGTTGAGAAGCACGCGGGGGTTGACATAACCGAAGCGTTGGCCCGTCACATAGCGCAGATATGACTTGGTAAGATTGTACTCCAGCCGAGCCACTACACGACTGGCTGTATGGAGCGTGTCAAACTGCAGGTGGCGCATACGTTGGAGGTCGGCCTCTATCTGGGACACACGAAAACGATTGGGACTGAAGCCAATCTTGTCGACATGACGCAGATAGGCCAAGAGAGTGTCAGCCCGGCGGTCGACGCCCTGACGGTCTACCCAAAGGAGGCGTCCACCCTGCTGGTAATAATTGCGAAGAAAATAATCGGAAGCGACCGTATCTCGGTCATCGCGCACTTGGCGGTCCAAATGCTGCTTGAGACGCGACAGGCTGACCACATAGTCAGACACACGCATCGTGGAAAAATCATCCAAGGTAAGGTCGCGGTTGGGATTGACATCCTTTTCGCTACAGGCGACAAGCGAAAAGGCAGCAACCGCAATAAAGAATAGTTTCAGGAGGCTCGACACGGACTACTTGACAGAGATTTTGCGAACACACTTGCCCACCTTTACTATATAGCAACCCTTGGGCAAGCTGAGCTCAAAGCGCTTGTCTTCACCTTCCACTTTGACGTTCATCACTCTTACTCCAGCCACGTTGTAGATTTGAAGGACCTCTCCCTCAGCACCGGTAACACGCAGGATGGAGTTGGCGTAGGATATAGAAATCTGCTGGAAATCGGTCTCCACAATCTCTATGCCTGGATTGGCCATCGCCGACGACGGCATGGCAAAGGCGACGAACAAAGCAAAAACTGATACGAGTATATTTTTTATCATAAGCCTTTCAATATTGTATTTCAATGCAAAAATAGGTAATTTATCGCACACTATCCATCATTTGCACGAACAAAATGAGCGTCATTAAAACTATTTAACATCTATCACCATGCCTTCATTGGCCAAGACGGTGTTGGGGAAGATGGCAACGGCCTCGTCGAGGATAGTCTGCTCGTTCTCATAGCGGGCACTGAAATGTCCCAAGACCAACTTGCCGACTCCGGCGGCCCGCGCTACCTTTGCGGCTTGCTCCGATGTGCTGTGGTAGTAGAGCTTGGCGCGGTCGGCGCAGGCTTTGTCGTAGGTACTCTCATGATAAAGCACGGTAGCGCCTTCCACGAGCTTATGCAACTTGGGCATATAGCGCGTGTCACTACAGTAAGCATAGCTGCGAGGTGGGTCTGCAGGGAAAGTAAGGCGCGAATTGGGGACTACAGAGCCATCCTCGGTCGTCCAGTCTGCGCCGTTCTTGATGTTGGCGATATGACATACGGGGATATGATAGAAGTCTATCATGTCCCGACGTATGTGCGGGAGTGTCGGTTTCTCACGAAAAAGGAAACCGCAACAAGGCATACGATGCTCAAGGGGAATGGTAGTCACCGTGAGGCTACGGTCTTCATAGATAACGGTAGTCGCCGCAGTATCAATCGCATGGAACTCGACCTTGTATTCAAGTCCCTGACAGTAAGCTTGCATCTCCACCTCCAGGATGGGTTGCAACTCCGCCGGAGCATGGACATGCAGCGGTGCTGTACGCCCCAACATGCCGAATGTGGATATCATCCCGATAAGCCCGAAGCAATGGTCGCCATGCAGATGGGAAATAAAAACGTGGCCAATGCGCGAGAAACTCACGCGCGAACGACGGAGCTGTATCTGGGTGCCCTCTCCGCAGTCTATCATGAACATCTTGTCGCGCAGCTCTACCACCTGCGCCGATGCATTGTGGCGCAGCGTGGGCAGCGCACTGCCACACCCGAGTATATGTACCTTGAATGATTCCAAAACGTTAATCGTTACTATTCACAGGTTGGCGCTTGAAGGCGTAGATGCCCTGATGATTCTCGAGATATAGGCTGTCGGCTCCCAGACCCTCAATGCCGAAGGTGTCACGATTGAGAATGAGTTTGCAATTGCATATCTTCCACGCCGTCCAAGGGTTGCTTTCGGCTTTGACCGCAGATGCCACTGTTCCACCTTCCTGTATTTCAAAGTTCTTGTCAATGCTGGTCCATCTGCCGAGCAACGTGGTGATGTTGATGGCCTGCGAGGCTTGCATCTCTCCATCACTATTCTTGAAGCCGACAACTGCCATGCGGTCGCCGACCAACATTCCGCCTTTGACGGTCATCTCCGCATCGTTGGCATCCAACATATAGGTTATGGTGTCGCCCTCGTCGGTCACCAATTCAAGAGAATGCATCGACGTTCCACTTCCGCACACTCCATAGACCGTAGAATCCGGCGTCTCCATAACCTCCACGCTATCAGCGTCGGCATTATTGTCCGCGTTCTTCTGTCCTCCGCATCCCATCATCATCATTACGACTCCAATGGTCAAGATAAAACATACCTTCTTCATTGTATATCTTTTATTGGTTATCATTCTCATTGTATTGGTTATCATTCTTGCGTTCCTGACACTTAGCTTCATTCCAGAGGTCATCCATCTCCCCGAGAGTCATATCTTTAAGCTCTTTTCCAGCCTCTTTGGCTTTCTGTTCCACATAGCCAAAGCGGCGGATGAACTTCTGGTTGGTCTGCTCGAGCGCGTTGTCGGGATTGAGATGATAGAGGCGAGCGGCATTGATGACGCTGAAGAGGAAATCACCAAGTTCCTTTTCAGAGTTGATAGCGTCGTCCTTGGCGAGTTCAACCTCAAGCTCGTTGAGTTCTTCCCGCACCTTATCCCAAACATCTTCACGTTTCTGCCAGTCAAAGCCCACATTGCGGGCCTTGTCCTGGATGCGGTAGGCTTTGATGAGCGAAGGCAGCGAGGCTGGCACACCGGAAAGCACGGTCTTGTTGCCGTCCTTTTCCTTTTGTTTGATTTGTTCCCAAGTCTGCTCCACCTCCTCGCTGTTGTGCGGCATGTCGCCCGAGTCCGCCTTCGGATCATCCCGCCATCCCGTCCAATCTATAAATGGATGACGGAACATCAGCTTGCGAGCCTCTTGGTTGCAGACATCAGCGATGTCAAATTCGCCGGATTCATCTCCAAGAATGGCATAGAACAGCACATGCTCCATGACATCACCAAGCTCCTTTTTCACATTATGCATATCATTGTTCATCAATGCGTCAGCAAGCTCGAAGGTTTCTTCAATGGTATTGGGACGCAGACTCTGAAACGTCTGTTTGCGGTCCCAGGGACACTCTTTGCGAAGGCGCTCCTGGACATCAAGCAGGTGGCCAAAGGCTTCTATTTTAGCTTCTCTCGTATTCATTGTTATATTTTTTCTATGCAAAAGTAAGTAAATTTCAATAAATTCTTGTAACTTTGCAATGATTTTTTTAACATGATATTATTAATCCGAAAAATATGGAATTAGCAAGTAAGTACGACCCACGTGAAGTGGAGTCGAAATGGTACAAGTACTGGCTTGACAACAAACTCTTCAGCAGCAAGCCAGACGGAAGAGAACCATACACCATTGTCATCCCACCTCCCAATGTAACTGGCGTGTTACACATGGGTCACATGCTTAACAACACCATCCAGGATATTCTGGTGCGACGCGCCCGCATGGAAGGTAAGAATGCTTGTTGGGTACCCGGAACCGACCACGCCTCGATAGCGACCGAAGCCAAGGTGGTGAAGAGACTTGCTGAACAAGGTATTAAGAAGCATGACCTCACCCGCGATGAATTTCTGAAGCATGCTTGGGACTGGACCAACGAACATGGTGGCATTATCCTCAAGCAGCTACGCCGTTTGGGTGCATCATGCGATTGGGACCGCACCGCATTCACCATGGATGAGAAGCGCTCTCAAAGCGTCATCAAAGTTTTTGTTGACCTCTACAACAAGGGACTTATCTACCGCGGACTGCGCATGGTAAACTGGGACCCCAAGGCCCAGACTGCACTCAGCAATGAGGAGGTTATCTACAAGGATGAGCAGTCCAAACTCTATAATCTTAAATATTACATTGCTCCTGACTGTGATTGCTCGGATATTGACCAAGCAGCCGAAGGCAATGTCATCCATAAGGACGAGAAGGGTTACTATGCAGTGGTAGCCACCACGCGCCCTGAGACCATCATGGGCGACACCGCGATGTGTATCAACCCCAAAGACCCCAAGAACCAATGGCTTAAAGGCAAGAAGGTTATCGTACCACTCGTGGGACGTGTCATCCCCGTCATCGAGGACCGCTATGTAGACATAGAGTTTGGTACAGGATGTCTGAAGGTTACCCCTGCACACGACACCAACGACAATATGCTGGGCAAGACACACCATCTCGAGACTATCGACATCTTCAATGCCGACGCCACCATTTCCGAGGCGTCTCCGCTGTATGTCGGCATGGACCGCTTCGACTGTCGTCGCCAGATTGCAAAGGACCTTCAGGCCGCCGGACTTATGGAACGCATCGAAGACTATAATAATAAGGTGGGCTATTCAGAGCGAAACCCCGACACGGCGATAGAGCCACGCCTCTCCTTACAGTGGTTCCTTCGCATGCAGCATTTCGCTGACATCGCCCTGCCTCCCGTTATGGACGGCGAGATGAACTTCTACCCCGCCAAATACAAGACTACATACAAGAACTGGCTCGACAACATCCAGGATTGGTGCATTTCGCGCCAGTTGTGGTGGGGTCACCGCATACCCGCCTACTTCTATGGCGACGGCGAAGAAGACTTCGTGGTAGCCGAGACCGCCGACGAGGCGCTGAAGATGGCTCAGGCAAAGACCGGCAATGCCGCTCTGACCGCTGATGACCTCAAACAGGACGAAGATGCACTCGATACATGGTTCTCTTCATGGTTGTGGCCCATCTCCCTCTTTGATGGCATCAACAACCCAGGCAACGAGGAGCTCAATTATTACTACCCCACCAGCGACCTGGTTACCGGACCAGACATTATCTTCTTCTGGGTAGCCCGCATGATTATGGCTGGCGAGGAGTACACCGGCAAGATACCGTTCAAGAACGTCTACTTCACCGGTATCGTACGCGACAAGCTGGGCCGAAAGATGTCCAAGAGTCTCGGCAACTCTCCCGACCCCATCGAACTTATCGAGAAGTTCGGCGCCGATGGCGTGCGCATGGGCATGATGCTCTCCGCCCCCGCCGGCAACGACATCCTCTTCGATGAGAGCCTGTGCGAGCAGGGCCGCAACTTCAACAACAAGATTTGGAATGCCTTCCGTCTGGTTCAGGGATGGACCGTTGCCGACGGCGAGCAGCCCGAGGCAAGCCGCATAGCCACCGAGTGGTTCGACGCCAAGCTCAAGCAGACCAACGAGGAGGTCGACGACCTCTTCCGCAAGTACCGCATCTCCGAGGCATTGATGGCTGTCTACCGCCTGTTCTGGGATGAGTTCTCCAGCTGGTACCTCGAGATGGTCAAGCCCGCCTACATCAATGGCGAAGCCCAGCCCATCGACCGCGCCACTTACGACAAGACACTGCGCTTCTTCGAGACACTGCTCAAGATGCTGCACCCCTTCATGCCGTTTATCACCGAGGAGCTGTGGCAGCACATCTACGACCGCAAGGATGGCGAGAGCATCATGCGCGACGCACTGAAGGTTGCCGCTCCCACCGAGGCCGAACTTACCCTCATCTCGCAGATTGAGGAGGTGAAGCAGATAGTAAGCGGTGTGCGCATGGTGCGCAACCAGAAGAACATTGCGCCCAAGGAGCAGTTGGCTCTGCAGGCCATCGGCACCAACGCCTTCGCTGCCTACAACGCCGTCATCACCAAGATGGCCAACCTCAGCAGCATCGATGTAGTGAGCGACAAGGATGCCAGTGCCAGCGCCTTTATGGTGGGCACTCACGAGTTTGCCGTACCTCTGGGCGACCTCATCGACGTCGAGGCCGAGATAGCCAAGGCCGAGGCACAGCTAAAGCACCTCGAAGGCTTCCTCATGGGTATCCGCAAGAAGCTCGCCAACGAGAAGTTCGTCGCCAATGCCCCCGAGGCTGTCGTAGCCATGGAGCGCAAGAAGGAGAGCGACTCGCTCGAGAAGATTGCAGCACTCCAGGAGTCGATTGCTGAGCTCAGAAAGAAATAGAACTCATTAAATACTTAATCATTATGAAGCGTTTCCTCGGTTTGTGTGTGTGTTTCGTGACCCTGTTGTTTACCGCTTGTAGCGACGACAATGCTCCGACACCGCCAGAGACCCAGAAAACGCTTTTTCTTTATCTCCCTTGGTCGTCTACTGGCCAACCTCCCTACCAGCGCAATCTATATTCGTACTTTATCAACAACATTGAGAATATAGAAAGGGCCATCCGCCAACAGGGCGGGATGGGCAATACGCGCCTGCTCACTTTCATCTCGCAGTCGCCTACCTACTCTGCATTGGTAGAAATCAGGTATCAGGGCAACCAGTGCGTCCGCGACACGCTCAAGCGTTACAATGCCTACGACTACACCAGTGCCTCGGGCATAGCTGCACTCTTAGGCGATGTCAAGACCGCCGCCCCGGCTCCCCGATATGCCATGGTCATCGGATGCCATGGCAACGGATGGATTCCAAGCGGTGTCAAGGACTATTACCGTAGCCGCTCGTTTGGCGGAATCGACGCCAAGTTTCAGACCGAGCTCTCCGACCTTGCCGAAGGCATCAAGAGAGCAGCCATGCCCCTTCAGTTCATCGCCTTCGACGACTGCTACATGGCGGGAGTCGAAGTGGCATACGACCTAAAGGACGCCACCGACCATATCATCGCCTCCACCTCAGAGATTATGGCCGACGGACTGCCTTACTACCGCATCTGGCGCCACCTGGCTGCCACCAGCCCCGATTATCAGTCCATTGTCAACGAGTTTCATACCTATTACACCCAGCACACCTATCCCTACGGCACGCTCTCGGTGATAGACTGCCGACAGATGGACGCTATGGCTGCGTGGATGAAAGACATCAACGGCCGTTACACCTTTGATGCCACCCATGTCGACCGTCTGCAGAAACTCGACGGTATGGCACAGACCATTTTCTTTGACATGAAGAGCTACATCGATGACCTCTGCGATGCCAATGACCGCAGCCAGTTTGACTATCTGGTCAAGCGACTTGTGCCCTACCACACCCACACCAATGCCGTGTATACCGACCTGAGCGGGTTCAATGGCGGCATAAGCACCATCCCCGTCACCACGTTCTGCGGAATAACAATTTCCGACCCTACTACCAACAGTTACGTAGCGGGCCGGAAATCTATGACTGCTTGGTGGCAAGCCACCCATTAGGAGTTAACCTACCTGAGCCGGTTCATAAGGCATACCCCATACATCGGCCACAGCCTTGAAGGTTATCTTGCCCTCTACCACATTCAGGCCTTTATACAGAGCCGCGTCTTCACGACATGCTTTCTTCCAGCCCTTGTCTGCCAGAGCCAAGGCATACTTCAGCGTGGCATTGGTCAGAGCGGCAGTCGACGTGTTGGGCACTGCGCCGGGAATATTTGCCACGGCATAGTGTACGATGCCATCCACCTCGTATACGGGGTCGCTGTGTGTTGTGGGATGCGAAGTCTCAAAGCAGCCGCCCTGATCTATAGCCACATCCACCAGCACCGTTCCGGGTTCCATCTCCTTCAGCATGTCGCGGGTGATGAGGTGCGGAGCCTTGTCGCCCGGCACCAGTACCGAACCTACTACGATATCCACATCCTTCAACTCCTTGCGTATATTGTGCTCGGTCGAGTATAGCGTATGCACATTGGCAGGCAGTTCGGCGTCCAACTGGCGCAGACGAGGCAGACTGATGTCTGTGATATACACCTCTGCCCCCATTCCGGCAGCCATGCGCGCAGCCGCTTCACCCACGATGCCGCCGCCGAGTACCAGCACCTTGGCGGGCTTCACGCCGGGCACACCACTCATCAGCTTGCCCTTTCCGCCCTTGGTCTTCTGCAGATAGTAGGCACCGTTGATTGACGCCATGCGGCCTGCCACCTCGCTCATCGGAACCAGCAGAGGCAACCTTTTGTCTGCTGTCTGCACCGTCTCGTAGGCCAGACACACCGCACCGCTCTTGACCATGGCCTCGGTCAATTCCAAATCGCAAGCCAGGTGGAAATAGGTGAATACCAACTGTCCATGCTTCAGCAGAGGATATTCGGGCTTGATGGGCTCTTTGACTTTTATAATCATTTCAGCCACATCATACACCGCTTCGATGGTGGGCAGTATCTTGGCACCCACCTTCTCGTACGCCGCATCGGCAAAGCCACTGCCATCGCCGGCTGTATGTTGTACAAACACTTCGTGCCCGTGTTTTACCAGTTCGGCCACGCCATCGGGGGTCATACCCACTCGGTTCTCGTTGTTCTTGATTTCTTTTGGAATACCGATTTTCATGATTATATTGGTTTTTAATTGATTAATTGCTGCAAATATAATAAATAATCACATTCTCCAAACATTTTTCTTCGTTTTTTTTCAAACTTTATCCTTTCACTTACGATTTGTAAGCACATCGAGCCTGCATCGGCCGCCATTCACGCCACCTTTTTCACCCACGTGGTCTCCCGTGGGGGCATCTTCTGACCGATAGTCGGCGGAATGAAAACCATGCTGATGAACTTAAAAATAATTGCGTGGTTAGATTTCTGGATTTCCAACCATGATTTCTACATATCACACTTCGATTTTACCGTTTCGCAGTTCGCAATCAGTTTCCACTGCATCTCGGGCAGAAATCGGGATATTCCGATGATTTCGTGGGGCACTGTCCTCCACATCGTTTCATGCTCCTGCGCTTTGGCAACAACTGCCATGATAGCGCCGCTTCATAGGGATGTCGCCAAGTTTTTGCCGACAAATTACATCTATGTCTTATTTTTTTCGTAATTTCGCAACATAGTAACCAACAGTATCACCATGCGCATAATAGTATCTGACAAGATAGAAAGCGTGTGCCCCGAGTTTGTGGGAGCACATGTAGAGATATACGTACACAACAGCCCATACTCAGCAGGACTCTGGGGCGAGATAGACCGACTGGGCCAGGAGTTCAGACAGACCCTGACGACCGAGACGCTCAAAGACATTTCGGGCATCGCAGCCACCCGTCAGGTCTACCGTGCCTGCGGCAAAGACCCGTCGCGCTACCGTCCTGCTGCCGAAGCCCTCATCCGCCGCATCCTCCAAGGCAAGCAGCTCTACCAAATCAATACGCTGGTAGACCTTGTCAATCTGGCGAGCATACGCTATGGCTACAGCATTGGCGGTTTCGACGCCGACAAGTTTGAGGGCGACACGCTCACCCTGGGTGTGGGCCGTGCCGGCGAACCTTACGAGGGCATTGGCCGCGGCACCATCAACATCGAGGGTCTACCCGTCTATCGCGACGCCGTGGGGGGCGTGGGCACTCCCACCTCCGACCACGAGCGCACCAAGATAGACGACAACACCACCCACCTCGTGGTGCTCATCAACGGGTATGACGGTTGCGAGGCCGACGTGCGCGCCAATGCCGAGTACATCCTCCAGCTGGCGCGCGACTACTGCGACGGTACCGATGGAAGCTACTATATATATAAATAAGGTAAGACTATGGAACAGAATAATGACAGCCGCGTGGCACAGATGCGCCAGTGGATAGAACAGCTCAATGCGGCGTCTGCAGCCTACTATAATGGCAGGGAAGAGCTGATGACCGACTACGAATGGGATGCTCTCTTCGACCGGCTCAAGGCTATGGAAACGCTCACGGGCATCACGCTCGACGGCTCGCCCACTGCCAAGGTGTCAGAAGACAACATCGCCGGCAAGAAGGAAGACCATGAGTTTGCCGCCCTGTCGCTCGCCAAGACCAAGAGTCCTGCCGACCTGGTGAAGTGGGCCGAGGAGCGCCCCATCTGGATGTCGTGGAAACTCGACGGCCTCACCCTCGTGGTGACCTACGACGAGGGACTGCTCAGCAAGGTCGTGACGCGCGGCAACGGTCATACCGGCACCAACATCACCCACCTGGCGCCAGCCATCAGCGGCATCCCCCAGCACATAGACCATCAGGGCCACCTCGTGATACGTGGCGAGGCGGTAATATCCTACAAGGACTTTGAGATATTCAATATGGAGAGCGACGAAGAGTATGCCAACCCCCGCAACCTGGCTTCGGGCTCGCTCACACTGAAAGACATCAACGAGGTAAGCCGCCGCCACATCCAGTGGATAGCCTTTACGCTGGTCTATACCGACGAGGCAATCGACTCGTGGGGCGACCGCATGGTGCTGTTGGACCGCTTGGGGTTCACCACCGTGGAGCGCGAGCTGATAACCACGCCCACCCTCGACAACATAGACCACAGCATCGATGGCTGGACCCACAAGGTCACCAGCGGAGAATGCCCCTTCCCGGTAGACGGGCTGGTAATCGTCTATGACGACACAGCCTACGCCTCTACCGGTTCGGTCACGGGCCACCACGCCACCCGCGCCGGCTACGCCTTCAAATGGCAGGACGAGAGTGCGCAGACCCAGCTGGACCACATCGAGTGGTCGTGCGCGGCATCGACCATCTCGCCCGTGGCGGTCTTCACTCCCGTAAGCCTCGAGGGCACCACCGTGAAGCGCGCCTCGCTCTGCAACATCAGCGAGTGCGAACGCCTGGGCATAGGCGGTCCCGGCACTACCCTATCGGTAATCAAGGCCAACAAGATTATCCCCAAGGTGATAGAGGTGATACAGACCGTGGGCACACTCGACATCCCCGCCACCTGCCCCGTATGCGGCGCACCCACCGAGGTGACCGAGAGCGCAAGCGGCACACGCACGCTGCACTGCACCAATGCCGACTGCGCCGCCAAACAGCTGCGCAAGTTTGCACGGTTTGTCTCCAAGGCTGGTGCCAACATCGACGGACTGAGCGAACAGACCATCGCCAAGTTCATCAACCTGGGTTGGGTGAGCGAATATGCCGACCTCTACCACATGGACGAGCATGCGCTGGAGCTGTCGATGATGGAAGGCTTCGGGCGCAAGTCTGTAAGCAACCTGTTGCGCAGCATAGAGAAAGCACGCACGGTCAAGGCGCGCCAGTTGCTATACGCTCTGAGCATACCTCTATGCGGCACCGACGTGTGCAAGCGTCTGCTCGCCGCATACACCTTCGAAGAGTTGGTAGCCGAAGCCTCTCAGACCGACAACCCTGAACACTTTGCCCACATCGACGGCATAGGCCCCGAGAAATCGGCTGCTGTAGTGGAGTGGTTCCACAATCCCACGCACAGCAGGATGGTGACCCGTCTGCTCGCCGAGATAGAAATCGAGGCAGAGGCCACCGCGCCCGCCGGCGCCCGTTGCGAGGGAATGACATTCGTAGTGACCGGCGATGTGCACCACTACAAAAACCGCAACGAGCTCAAGGCCTATATCGAGAGTCAAGGCGGCAAGGTTACAGGTAGCGTAAGCCGCTCGACCCACTACCTCATCAACAACGATGTAACCTCTCAGTCGGGCAAGAACAAGAAAGCCCAGGAGTTGGGCATCCCCATTATCAGTGAAGACGAGTTCGTCGAGCGTTTCGGATAGACACTGCATGAAGCAAAAGAGAGCGGCTGACAGGCATATAACCCGTCAGCCGCTCTCTGTATATGGTCTCCAAGTTTAGAAAGTCCACTTGGCTGCCACCGTGGGGATGGCATAGAACTTATTGTTCTCACCCTGGTTGTTCCACACGAAGTTGTTGGACAGCTCGACCTCGCTGCCAAGACTCAGATGGACATCATCCCATCCCTTGAGCTTGTCCAAGTTAACCCAGAACTGGGGTTCGCTCAGGAAAATGTAGTGACCCCGCACGCTCTGGTCATACCAGAGGTCGGCAAAACCGCTGAAGGTGCAAAGACCCTTGGCAAAAGTGATGCCCCAAACTGCTGTAGCCTGGAAACTGTTGAAAGCACGCATGTCTTTGTGAGCATTCTTGAAATAATACTTATACATAGCCTGCAGCGAGAATGTGCGGGAGAAGTCGGCACTATGCCAGTTCCACGCACCACCAAGGAGAGCCGCCTGCTGGAAACGATTGCCATAATAACTGTTGTCCATACGGCCGGTGCTTACACCACCGTCGTACTCTACATGGGCAGCCCACTGCTTGTTGGCAGAAAGGTTGAACTCGCGGCTAATCTCCCAATAAGCGCCCATCACTCCGTCGCTCTCATAATCGAGGTCGGTGAAGAAATAGGTACTACCCCAACGGTCGGGCTTAAACAACTCGATAGTGGTGGTTACACTCTGACGCTCGGAAAGGTCATTGTAAAGCGAGCGACCCAAATCATAATGCAACTGGACATTCTGTGCGAAGCCAGAAACGGCAGCCACGGTGAAGGCTGCAAGCATAAGTAATCTCTGTTTCATATGATACATGTTTATAAAAATAGTCCAAAGATAGTGCAAAGGTACGAAAAAGAGCATAAATATAAGAGATGGTTGGCAAAATTGTCGTAACTTTGTAGATGAAATTCAGAGAAATAGACACTATGAGAATAGATATCATTACCGTTCTGCCCGAAATGCTCGAGGGCTTTGTTCACGAATCCATCCTGGCACGTGCCCAGAAGAAGGGACTGGCTGAGATACATCTGCACAATCTGCGCGACTACACCAAGGACAAATGGCGCCGCGTGGACGACTATCCCTACGGCGGTTTTGCCGGCATGGTGATGCAGATAGAGCCCATAGACCGCTGCATCAGCGCCCTCAAGGCCGAGAGAGACTATGACGAGGTAATCTTTACCACCCCCGACGGCGAGCAGTTTGACCAGCATGTGGCCAACGACCTGTCGCTCAAAGAGAACCTCATCATCCTGTGTGGCCACTACAAGGGTATAGACCAGCGTGTGCGCGACCACCTCATCACCCGTGAAATCTCGGTGGGCGACTACGTGCTCACCGGTGGCGAACTGGCTGCTGCCATCATCTCGGATGCCGTGGTACGCATCGTGCCGGGCGTGGTGGGCGACGAGCAGAGCGCTCTGTCGGACTGTTTCCAGGACGACATGCTCTCAGCGCCTATCTATACACGGCCGGCAGAATACAAAGGCTGGCGTGTGCCCGACATCCTGCTCAGCGGCAACGAAGCCAAAATCAAGGACTGGGAGATAGAGCAGAGCTATGAGCGCACCCGCCGTCTGCGCCCCGACCTGCTGGAACGGCAGAAGAAGGGATAACCCCCCTCTCCCCCATAC
>NZ_NPJL01000022.1:0-1959 GCF_002251325.1 Prevotella sp. P4-67 | reverse complement strand
AGATGTGTATAAGAGCCACCCCCCGCCGCCCGCAAGTCTGCCCCTGCCTGCGTCGTCCCAGCCCAACCTGTCGACACGCTCTATCGCCAGCTTATGGCAGAGACGGTGGTCGCCACCGCCAATCTGATGGACGATATGGCGCAGCAGCACGCCAACGCCCAGTTGCAGACCATCACCGCCCTTATCGTCGCCGGCGAGCTCAACTCGCTCGACATTTGCGCCGCCCTGGAAGAAGGGGCCGAGACGGTCGACGACCTGCTTGCCGAGAATGTCTAACCCATTAATATCTTAACAGTTATGAAACCTATTCATGCCCTTGTGATGAGCCTCGCGCTCTTCTTCGTTGCGCCAGCCCATGCGCAGCAGCCCATCGAGAAGTCCTTTGCCCACCTGCGCAAGGTGGTCAAGATGGAAGTCTATCCCAACATCGTGCGCGACCCTGCCACCATGCAGGTCGAGGGTTCTGCCGAGGTCTACGAGTTTGTGGTCAGCGAGCGCAACCGCGCGTTTATTGACACCATGAGAGAGGCTTTTCTCGCATCCTCCGCGACGGCTTACAAAGTCTATTCTGCCAACGACCACAAGCACCAGCGCCGTCTCACCTACACCCCCGGCAACGCTGTCACCATAGGCCGCAATTATATCAACCATATCGCCGCGCTCTTTGCCGACGCCACGCGCCCGGGCTATCGCACAGCCTACTGCCTGGAGTGGTCGTTCCCCTATCAGGGCGAGATACGTGCCCGTTTCTCGCGTGTCTATGGCCCCAACCCCAAGTCGCGTCCCGTCGCGTCTCCCGCAGCCATCCCCTCACAGCCCGTCACCATCGACGATTGGCAGACGTTCGTCTCCAGCCTTCAGTCGGTGCTCGACAGCATCGCTTCGTCCAGCCCCATCCACGACGCTACCGCCTACCAGCAGGCTATAGCCGGTGTCGAGAGCCTTGCCCAGCGCTTCATGCGCCAGCATCCCATGCCGCCATGCCCCTCATCGCCCGACTCCAGTGAGAAGCTCAATGCCGCTGTGCTCACCCATAGCCGCGACAGTGTCGAAGCAGCCCTCGTCAGCCTCGACTTCACCCCCGCCTGTCGCGCGTTGCTCGTCGATGTGCTGCTCGATGCCGACAAGCAGATAGATATCCACCGTGTGGTCGCCGACGCCAATCTGCGCGACCCCGAAAAGATGATGCTCATTATGACCCAGGTCACCCGCCAGGCTATACGCCGATTAAGATGATGTCATAGTGCCGCCAGTGCCGCCCGATAGCGATTGGGCTGCATGGTCAGGGGGGCTTGCCTTCGGGGCAGGCACCCTTTTGAGGTAGACATCCACAAGGACAGAAAGGCAAAAGCGGCTCCCCGCGGGCAGTCGCTTTTGCCTTTCGGTTTTCTGCCGTCAGCGTCGCGGACACCGTGGGCTTTTCTGCGATTTTAACAATGTTAAATATATCAATCCTTTACGCTGTTTTCAGGAATATAGTTCACTTTGCACCTCGTTAAGATACAATCAGTTTCACTCCCGATCGTTTCTTCCCGTGCTTCTTGTGCGGCCTGTAGGCATTGGCTGCGTGCTGTATGCCCCTCTGCTTGTGTCTGACGCACCCCCGACTATAGACACCTCGATTATTACAGACTACATCATGACCAATCTGCTTTGTGCGCTTCCCGCTGGAGTGCATACGGCAGCCGTAGTCTCTTGTTTGCCTGTGCCTGCAACCGACCTGTTGTGGTTAGGCCTCTTGCTCGTATTCAAATTTTACATCATACATAACTCAACTTTTACCACAGATGAGAAGATTGTATTGCCCTGAACTAAGTTGAATAAAAAAGTTCAACCCAAATCGGTCATTAGAAAAAGTTTCTTGTCATTTTCTAATGACCGCCATTAGAAAAATAGCTTTGTATATGCTTGATTCATAAATATTTACTAACTTTACCACGAAAAAAAGAATATACTCCG
>NZ_NPJL01000021.1:0-66418 GCF_002251325.1 Prevotella sp. P4-67 | reverse complement strand
AAAGACAAGCACATCCTATATTTGGCTAGATCACTAAAAACACGACAATCATTCTTATCTATATGGGAAAAATTAAAGGATTTCTCTTTGCCGTACGACACAGAGAAATCCTAATGACCGATTTGGGTTTAAGGTTATTTCCTATTCGTTGTATTCACCCCCCCCCGTTAATTATTGTTAACTGCACGCATTTTTGCACAACTTTTTTGCGCAACCCCACTACCCTTTCGACCTTCGTTATCGCTCTGAGCCCTACCGCATCCCGCCCCATCGCCTCGGCCACGAGCGCTGCGAGCAGCATGGATGCCCACGCAGATACCATCGCGACATCGTCCAGCACGCTGTGTCTGCCGCGCTGCGCTGGGACTGTCGCCAGTCGGGGGCTCGGGCGCGTGGCAAGTCTTGTGGGTTTCCACCTTATTATATTATACGCGTACACGCGCGCGAGAAGGTAAAGCCAGGCACCTGCAAAGATGAATTATCTTAAAACCACGGCTTTTTGCAAACTTTTTGCATCAATTCGGACACCAATCCATGCAAAAACGCTATATTTGCAAATGACATAGCGACAATAACTCATAACCTATAATAGATTTACAACTAAAACGTTACAATTATGACCAACTTCATCCGAACCATCATTGCATCGCTGCTACTCATAGCCGGTAGCCAAAGCGTGCTGGGCCAGACCTTCTCGTCTATGGACGAAACGCAGCGCCAAAAAGAGCTTACCATGATAGCCCTAACCATCTACAAAAACCCTAAGTTCAGCAAATACTACTCCAAGTATGGGTACTGCGGCAGGTCGGAGATCTCTACCTATAACATCAAGGGAGAAGGAGAAGACAAAGACCGCAAGGAGTACTTGGGAACGCAACAATATGTGGTCAAACTATACTGCAAGAAGGGCGCTGACTGGGGAGAATTTCCCATTGCCAAAGTCTATGTGTCTGACAAGGCAGGAAAGGCATGGATGATAAGGTTCGGCAACGACAATATGATGTTCCCGTACTGGAATTTTCCAGAGATATTCAAATAGCGGGCATGTACACGGCGACATAGTACATCCCTACGCCCGCCCAAGACGCCAAAGAGCCGGTGGAGAATAGTTCTCTACCGGCTCTTTGTATCTATAGTCCGAGAGGCAGTGGTGCGCTCTTAGAATTCGGCAGTTTTGGGAGTACGTGGGAAAGGTATCACGTCACGGATGTTCTGCATACCGGTCACGAAGAGGATAAGGCGCTCGAAGCCGAGGCCGAAACCACCATGGGGGCAGCTTCCATACTTGCGGGTGTCGAGATACCACCACATATCCTTCATAGGGATGTTGCGACGGTTGATTTCGCCGATGAGCTTGTCATAGTTCTCCTCGCGCACGCTACCGCCGATAATCTCGCCAATCTGCGGGAAGAGCACATCGGTACCCTGCACGGTGCGGTCGTCGTCATTAATCTTCATATAGAAGGCCTTGATCTCCTTGGGATAGTCGGTCATGATGACGGGCTTCTTGAAGTGCTCCTCGACGAGGAAGCGCTCGTGCTCGCTGGCGAGGTCCATACCCCAGCTTACGGGGAACTCAAACTTGTGACCGTTGGCGACAGCCTCTTCGAGTATCTTGATACCCTCGGTGTAAGGCAGACGCACAAACTCTTCGGCCACAACCGAATGGAGGCGCTCCAGGAGAGTCTTGTCTATCATCTTGTTGAGGAACTCGAGGTCGTCCTTGCAGTGCTCGAGCGCCCAGTTGACGCAGTACTTGATGAAGTCTTCCTCGAGGTCCATCAGGTCGGCGAGGTCGATGAACGCCACCTCGGGCTCTACCATCCAGAACTCAGCCAGGTGGCGTGGAGTATTGGAGTTTTCGGCACGGAAGGTGGGGCCGAAGGTGTAGATAGAACCCAGGGCAGTAGCACCGAGCTCACCCTCGAGCTGTCCGCTCACAGTGAGTGATGTCTGCTTGCCGAAGAAGTCGTTGTCGTAGTTGATTTTGCCATCCTCGTCCTTCTTGAGGTCGTAGAGGTTCATCGTGGTGACCTGGAACATCTGGCCGGCACCCTCGCAGTCGCTCGCGGTGATGAGCGGAGTGTGGAAGTAGAAGAACCCGTGCTCGTGGAAGTAGGTGTGGATGGCCATAGCCATGTTGTGGCGGATACGCATCACGGCTCCGAAGGTATTGGTGCGCAGGCGCAGATGGCCGTACTGGCGCATATACTCAAAGGTCTGGCCCTTCTTCTGCATGGGATAGTCGCTGCCGCAGAGGCCGTAGACCTCGAGCTGCTCGCACTGGATTTCTACAGTCTGGCCGGCACCCTGGCTCTCTACCAGTGTACCCACGGCGCTGATGCAGGCTCCGGTGGTAATGTTCTTGAGCATCTGGGCGTCAAACTTGGCAGGGTCGACTACCACCTGGATGTTCTTGATGGTAGAACCGTCGTTGAGCGCAATAAAATCGACAGCCTTGCTGCTGCGGTGGGTACGCACCCATCCCTTTACATTTATCTCTTTTCCGAAATCGGTGCTCTTGAGGGCATCGACTACTTTAGTTCTTTTCATCTTTATCTATAGTCGTTTAGTTTCTGATTATTCGAAAGCACCCATGCGCAGCATGTCTACCTCTTTCTCGGTGAGATAGCGCCAGTCGCCGCGACGCAGGTTCTTCTTGGTAAGACCGGCAAACATCACGCGGTCGAGCTTGGTGACATGATAGCCCAGGCTCTCGAAGATACGGCGCACGATGCGGTTCTTGCCGCTGTGAATCTCGATGCCCACCTGGCTCTTGTCGTTGTCATCGGCATACTCGATGGCGTCGGCGTGCACTTCACCGTCTTCGAGGGTGATGCCGTCGGCTATCTGCTGCATGTCGTGAGCGGTGAGGTTCTTGTCGAGATATACGTGATATACCTTCTTCTTGAGGAACTTGGGATGGGTCAGCTTGCAAGCCAGCTCGCCGTCGTTGGTGAGCAGGAGCACTCCCATAGTATTGCGGTCAAGACGACCCACGGGGTAGATGCGCTCGGGGCAAGCGTCCTTGACGAGGTCCATCACGGTCTTGCGCTGCTGGGGATCATCCACTGTGGTGACATAGTCCTTGGGCTTGTTGAGCAGCACGTACACCTTCTTCTCGATGGTCACGGGCTGGTCGTGGAACTTCACCTCGTCGGTGCGCAGCACCTTGGTACCCAGCTCGGTCACTACCTGGCCGTTGACGGTGACCACGCCTGCCTGGATAAACTCGTCGGCCTCGCGGCGTGAGCATACGCCGGCATTGGCGAGGAACTTGTTGAGGCGCAGGGGCTCATTGGGGTCAATGTGGTCTTCCTTGTACTCGATGCGCTTCTTCATGCTATACTTTGCATGTGGGTCGTAGTCGGCTGTGCGCTGACGGTAGCCACCGCGTTGCTGACCGTAACCACCCTGCTGGCGGCCCTGATAACCTCCCTGCTGACGGCCCTGATAACCTCCCTGCTGACGGGGCTGGTAACCACCCTGCTGACGGGGCTGATAACCACCTTGCTGACGGGGCTGATAACCACCTTGCTGACGGGGCTGATAGCCACCCTGCTGCTGGCGGGGACGATAGCCACCCTGCTGCTGACGGGGCTGATAGCCACCCTCTTCGCCGTTGGCATTGTAGCGGGGACGGTAGCCACCCTGCTGCTGACGGGGCTGATAGCCACCCTCTTCACCATTGCTGTTGTAACGTGGACGATAGCCACCCTGCTGCTGGCGAGGCTGATAGCCACCCTGCTGGCGGGGCTGATAACCGCCCTGCTGACGGGGTTGGTAGCCGCCACCATTATTATAACGAGGGCGATAGCCGCCTGGCTGGCTGCCACCCGCAGCGCCCTGGAGATTGGCTCCAAAGCCCTCGGGGCGGAAACCACCCTCCTGATTGTTGTCACGATTATCACTGTAGGCGCGTGTGGTGCGAATACGGGGACGCTGTGGTCTGGCGCCTACACTCTTCTTCTCCTGTGAACCGAAACCGTCGGTTGCATCGCTGTTACCATTGTTCAGGTTCTGCGAATTGTTCTCTAAATCCATAATTTAATTGATAATACTTTATAGCCTCACGGCTGTTGTTAATAATAGGGTTATTGCGGTTATAATGTTGAGTTTACAAACCGGTGTAGTTGAGCGGGGTGATAGCCATCAGTTCGGCCTTCACACTGTCGCTCACGTTGAGCTGTCCGATGAATTCATGGATGGTCTGCTCGGTCATCTTCTGATTGGTGCGGGTGAGCGCCTTGAGCGCCTCATAGGGATGGGGATAGCCCTCACGGCGTAGGATGGTCTGGATGGCTTCGGCCACCACAGCCCAGGTGTTGGCCAGGTCGGCCTCGATGCGCTCTTCGTTGAGGATGAGCTTGCGCAGACCCTTGAGGGTGCTCTGGAAGGCAATGACGCTGTGGCCCATAGGCACACCGATATTGCGCAGCACGGTAGAGTCGGTAAGGTCGCGCTGGAGACGGCTTACGGGGAGTTTCTGGGCGAGGAACTGCAGCACGGCATTGGCGATGCCCAGGTTGCCCTCGCTGTTCTCGAAGTCGATGGGGTTGACCTTGTGGGGCATGGCACTCGAGCCAACCTCGCCGGCCTTGATTTTCTGCTTGAAATACTCCATGGAGATGTACATCCATACGTCGCGGTCCAAGTCGATGAGGATGGTGTTGATGCGGCGCATAGCGTCGAAGACCGAGGCCAGATGGTCGTAGTTGCTAATCTGGGTGGTATACTGCTCGCGCTCCAGTCCGAGCTTCTCGCTCACAAAGCGGTTGCCAAAGGACTTCCAGTCGTAGTCGGGATAGGCCACGTGGTGGGCATTGTAGTTGCCGGTGGCGCCACCAAACTTGGCGGTGAGCTTGCAGGCACGAAGGGTGGCCAACTGCTCCTGAAGACGGTAGACGAAGACCATAATCTCCTTGCCCAAACGCGTGGGCGAAGCGGGCTGGCCGTGGGTCTTGGCGAGCATGGGCACATCGCGCCACTCGTCGGCATACTGCTGCAGCTGGTCAATGACTTCCTCTACCTGGGGGCAGAAGACCTCGTTGAGCGCGTCCTTCACCGAGAGGGGCACGCTGGTATTGTTGATATCCTGAGAGGTAAGACCAAAGTGGATAAACTCCTTGTAGGCATCCAGACCGCCTATCTTGTCAAACTCTTCCTTGATGAAATACTCGACGGCCTTGACGTCGTGGTTGGTTATCATCTCGATATCCTTCACGCGCTGGGCGTCGGCCTCAGAGAACGACAGGTATATCTGGCGCAAGCGGGCAAACAGTGCATGGTCAAACGATGCCAGCTGGGGCAAGGGCAACTCGCACAAGGTAATGAAGTACTCGATTTCCACACGGACGCGATACTTGATAAGTGCATACTCAGAAAAATACTCGGCCAATGCCTCTGTCTTCCCTCTATAACGGCCATCTATAGGCGAAATGGCGGTCAACAAATCCAAATTCATATTCTATGCTTTATTTACTGCCCACAAAATTAATAATAATATCTGAAACAGAGCGTAAATGTATCGAAAAAAATAAAAAAAGAGTCTTAAAGCAGTTAACTTTAAGACTCTTCAACTTGGAGTGGGCGTTGACGGATTCGAACCGCCGACCCTCTGCTTGTAAGGCAGATGCTCTAAACCAGCTGAGCTAAACGCCCTTACTTTTCGTAAGCGATTGCAAAGGTAGCAACTATTTCTGACACCACCAAATGTTTTCCCATATTTTTTGAAAAAATCTTCAAAATCGTGGATTGCAGCGACGCGACCACGGATGCTTGCTGCGTGTTCACCGCTGCCCGAAGCGTATCTACGGATGCCCGCTGCGTGGTCACCGCTTCCGGCTGCTTGTTCATCGCAGCCCGCAACTTGTTCACCGCCGCCCGAAGTGTGCCCATGGGAACCGACTACGTGTCCACCACAGCCTGCTACGCCACGACAGTTTCCTGCTACGCCACTACGCTGATGGCGGATGGCACCCTCCGCGACGCATCGGGAGTCGGCAAGAGGACGATGGGCGCGCTTGGGGGAATAAAAAAATCCCGGCAAAGTCTCCTAAGAGAACTCTACCGGGAAAACACCCCAGTGGGCGTTGACGGATTCGAACCGCCGACCCTCTGCTTGTAAGGCAGATGCTCTAAACCAGCTGAGCTAAACGCCCTTACTTGTCGTAAGCGGTTGCAAAGGTAGTGACTTTTCTGCACTCCACCAAACTTTTCATGATGTTTTTTCTAAAAATATGCGATTTTTGTGGTTTTCGGGGGTATCAAGGGCGAAATGTACATGATTTTCGGCTTCACCGCCGTTACCATGGCGCAGGGCAAAAGGGCAGTGACGCGGCTGCAATTGGAGGAACAGAACAGGGAGGAAAGCCCGAGCGGCACCCCCTCCCCCACCATGACTGCGCAGCACACAGTGGCCGCCATCGCGACCATCACCCCTCGATTGCTGCCTGTCTCCGCTGCAAAGGGAGGCGCACGGATCGGCTCCAGAAGTGGAGATAGCCACGCAGAGACCATCGTCGACCACGCGTATCGTCCGACGCGGATGCTCGCACCTTCCGATACGAATGCGAGTGTCGTCCGATACGGAAGCACGTTTCGTCCGATACGAACCGGCGATGATGGTCAGGAGCGCGCCAACAATGGTCAGAACGCTTGCCGACGACAGTCAGCGAGACTAACGAAGACAATCAGGAGAATGTTGGAGGTGGTCATAATTCTCATGGAGGTGAACAAAAATTTCGTGGAGGTGGTCATAAATTTAGCGGAGATGGTCATAAATTTTGTGGAGGTGTTCAAAAATTTCGCGGAGATGGTCATAAATCTCTCAGAGATGGTCAGGAGGGTGGCGGGGAGAATCTGGGGGATTATCGGGAGTGCGGATAGTGTGGCGACGGTTAAAGACAGAACCCTGGGAACAGCGAGCAGCGATAGCTCTATCGACGGCGTGGTGGTAGTGGCGACTGCGGATTACACCTTATTAATATATATAAGCGGGAGAGTCAGCTCGGCAGGAAGGAGTATCAACACCATGGCCAGAAGGAGCAGCATGTTGGGCAGAAGGGGCTGTGTGATGGGCTGGAGAATTAACATAATACTCGGGAGGGTCTGCTCGGTAGGAAGGAGTATCAACGCCATGGCCAAAAGGAGCAGCATGTTGGGCGGAAGGGGCCGTGTGATGAGCCGGAGAATTAACATAATGCTCGGGAGTGTCAGCATGGAGGGCGGAACGGGCAGCATGGAGGGCGGAAGGGACAGCATGGAGGGCGCGAACGCGCAAACGGCGGTCGGGAGGGTAAGCTCGGCGGTCGGGAGTGTTCGGACAAAGGCAATAAAAAAGGGGAGTACCGAAGTACTCCCCTTGGATGTATTGCTAATATAAATTACTCAGCAACAGTAACAGTTGCACGACGGTTGAAAGAAACTGGAGACAGTTCATCAACGCCACCATTACCCTTAGTAGTAATGTTGTCGCGGCTTACGCCCATCTTAACGAGCTCGTCAGCAACAGTTGCAGCACGCTTCTCAGACAGTGCCTGATTGTAAGCGGGCTTACCGGTAGCGCTATCAGCGAAACCTGTAACAACCAACTTAGAGTTGTTGTCAACAGCGTACTTGGCGAGAGCCTGTACGTTTACGAGGTCCTTCTTAGAAGCAATCTTAGACTTGTTGATGTTGAAGAATACTGATACAGGAGTGTGTACGAGTTCCTTAACAGCAGGAGTCTCATTTGACTTTTCAGCCAGGAGCTTCTTCAGGCGAGCGTTCTCAGCGTTAGCGTCGTTGAGCTGTGCGTTGAGAGCGTCAATCTGAGACTGAGAAAGAGCCTTGATAGCGTCTACATCAGGAGTCTTGTCCCAAGAAGCCTTGCCCAGGTTGAAAGTAAGACCAACTTCACCATAGAGGTGGTTGTCGTGAGCATCCCAACCACGGCCAGTACCTGTGAAAGCAGCATTGCCATCCTTGTCGTTCTCGCTGGTAATCAGACCAAGTTCAACATTGATAGCGACCTTCTTGCTTACATAGAACTGGTTGAGGATACCAGCGCTGAGACCGAGAGCATAAGAGTTGTAGCTCATAGAACGGCCAAAGCCACCACCGAGGAAAGGAACGAAGTTCCAAACGCGCTCAGGGTTGTAACCATAGATAAGGTTGCTGAGGTTGAACAGAACCTGCTCCTGAGCTACCCAATACTTGTTACCTACGTCCTGACGTGCGGGAGTGTGGTTAACCTGCTTGCCCCAGATACCCTGTACCTTAGTACGGAGACCGATGCCGGGAGTGAACCACTTACCTACAGCAACAGCAACACCGGGGTTAGAACGGAAACCCTTCAGAGGGCTATGTGACAGGCCTGAGCCGTGCTCCTGACCTGAATACCATGCATTCCATTCACCACCAACCTGGATGAACCAGTTGCTCCAGAAAGAATTAGTTGCTACACTGTGCTTCAGTGTAGGATCTGCATCCTGTGCAAATGTGCACAGAGACACGCTGGCAAAAGCCAATACAATCAATAATTTTTTCATAACTTTTATATTAAACAATCAATAATCTCGTTGTTCGCTATTCACGTCGACGCGGGATGCCTTGCATTACGCGCACCTACGTATGTTAGTGTATGCAAAGTTAGTTAAATTTTCCATAGCTCTTATAGTTTTCTTCAAATAAATAGTTACAAAAAGCGTAAATACGTAAGTAATTTCAGTTTATTTATATTGCATAAACACTTTTTTACACATTTATGAACCTGGAGACGCCATTTTCTGGACCCAAGAGCAACAAAAGCCCCCGGTTCTGCCTCATTCTTGATGATTTAGAGGACAGAACCGGGGCTGGAGTAAGGCTGGAGCGGGATGATTAGCCCAGCAGTTTCTCTATCTCTTGCTGTTTGAGGATGCAGAGGATGTTTTTGCCGTCGGGCGAATAGTTGACATTGGAGCAGGCGAAGAGTTGGTTGACGATATTCTCCATCTCGACGTTGCTGAGCACTTGTCCCTGCGGGATGGCTGCATGTCGGGCCATGCTCGACGCAAGCCGATGATTGATATCGTCTTTGATGCCACTGCCCTTCTCGCGGGCGGCAGCCAGCATGTCGGTGATGAGGGCGGTGACGCTGATACCCTCGATGTCGGCGGGGATGGAGTTGACGGCATAGCTGTTGGCTCCGAGGTCGGTGAGTTCGAAGCCCATGTCAACGAGCTCGGGCATCACCTCCTGCAACATGGCCGCATCGTCGGGGGTGAGCTGCAGCACCTCGGGGAAGACCACTCGCTGGGCGTCACCCTTCTTGTTTTGCATCTGGAGGAGGTATTTCTCGAAGAGGATGCGGTAATGGGCGCGACACTGGTCGATAATCATAAGGCCCGACTTGACGGCGGTCATGATGTAACGGCCCTTGTACTGGTAGTGGACGGGCGAACGGTCGTCGGAGATATTGGCGTTGCTCACGGGCTTGGCGGCGAAGAAGTCTTCGCCCTCGCTGGCGTCGGCAGAGGGTGTGTCGGCATAGAGCTGCTGCCAGTCGCAGGGCACTGATGACGACGGCGACGAGGTGTCGGGGGTAAAGGGGTTGTAGTGGGGATTGTAGTTGACGCGCGGGGCCTCGACCTGGGGCGCGTGCTGGGTGAAGACGGGGATATCGGGACGGTCTTCGGTATCGAAGTCGATGGACGGCACATCGTTGAAGACGCCTATCGACTCGCGCACAGCGGCAGAGAGAATCTGCCAGATGGCCTGCTCGTTTTCAAACTTTATCTCGGTCTTGGTGGGGTGGATGTTGACATCGATATTGGCTGGCTCGATGGTGAAATAGATGAAGTATGGCACCTGTTCGCCCATCGGTATGAGTCGCTCGAAGGCTGCCATCACCGCCTTGTTGAAGTAGGGATGCTTCATGTAGCGCCCGTTGACAAAGAAATACTGCTGGGCGCCTTTCTTCTTGGATGTTTCGGGCTTGCCCACATATCCCTTGATGCTGCAGAGGGTGGTCTCTACCTCCACGGGGATGAGGTCGCTGTCCATCTTGCGTCCGAAGATGTCGGCAATGCGCTGGCGGAGACTTCCGGAGCGCAGATTGAACATCTCGGTGCCGTTGCTCGAGAGGGTAAAGGCAATGTCGGGATAGACCAACGCAATGCGCTCGAAGGCGGTGACGATGTTAGCGAGCTCGGTGGAATTGGACTTGAGAAACTTGCGGCGTGCGGGAACGTTGTAGAAGAGGTTTTCGATGAGGAAGTTGCTTCCCGACGGGCACGAACATGGTTCCTGACCTGTGAAGCGTGAGCCCGAGATAGACAGATGGGTGCCCAGCTCGTCGGCTTCTTGGCGAGTACGCAGTTCAATCTGTGCCACAGCGGCTATGGAAGCCAACGCCTCGCCTCGGAAGCCCATCGTGGTGAGTGCAAAGAGATCCTGGGCTTGTCGGATTTTGGACGTGGCGTGGCGCTCAAACGACAGTCGGGCGTCGGTCTCGCTCATTCCCTTGCCGTCGTCGATTACCTGAATCGCCGTGCGACCTGCGTCGGTCACGAGCACCTGAATGTGACGGGCACCGGCATCGACTGAGTTTTCGACAAGTTCCTTGATGACGCTGGCGGGACGCTGTATCACCTCGCCGGCGGCTATCTGGTTGGCCACCGAGTCGGGGAGTAATTGGATAATATCGCTCATAATGATGATTTGCTAAAGGAGGAAGATAAAAATGGTAAGAACGAGAAAGAGCATGAGCAGCGGGACGACGATGGCGCCCACCAACCTCATGGCGGCATCGCGCGACTGGCGGCGTCGCTCTGCCAATGCCGAAACGAAGAGCGGTCCGGCTGGCGAGGTCTCTGGCGCGGGAGTGGCGGAGGCGGCTGATGGCTTGGCGGAGGCGGCTGACGGCTTGGCGGCATCAGCTGATGAAACAGCGCCATCCCCCGCAGCGGTAAAGGAAGCCTCGTCTGCCGCCGCTTCCACCCTACTCTGTCTGAGACGGCGCATGGCTTCGTTGCGCTCATCTATATAAATATAGGTATGGTGGAAACCTTGCGGCTTGCGGCTATTCAACCAGCCCATCGTGGTCAAGATGTTGGAGAGGGGCCTCCTGACGCTTGCGCACCACGAGTCCTTCGCCGGCTTTCTTACCTCGCCAGTTGAAGATGTCATCCTTGTCGCGGGGCTTCAGGTCCTCGAGCCACACAAAGACATCGAGGCGCTCCGTGCCGGGCGGGATTTGCGTCATGGGGTACATCGTGCCTTGCGGCTTGCTTGCCCATACCTTCTCCAACTGACGCTCGGGCGAGAGAAACATGCGCAGGGTGTCGGTCTCCATGTAGTTGAGCGCCACAAGCGAACTGTCTTTCTCGTCGGTGTAGTAATACACGGTCCTCACGTTGCCTATGGCCTCGGTCTGGCGTATGCTGCCTGCTTCGAAGTAGGCATTCATCAGTCGCGACGACACCTGGTTGTAGTGCTGTTTGTCTGGCAACTGCTCTACCGAGAATGCCTGGCCGTCTACCTGTGCAAAGCGGATGGTCGAGTCGTTCATGTAGACGCGTATGACTTCGCCGAGCAACTGTCTGCCGCCGTTCCACACCACCGGGTCCTTGTACATGGTCATGCAGGAGTCCTGGCTGTTGAAGACGATAGAGTCGCTGATGGCCTGGACATCGGTGCGATAGACGCTGACGTGGTTGTAGCAGTGTATCTTGCGATAGACAGAGTCGGTATTGATATTGAAAGTGTAGATGCGGATAGAGTCGGAATGGGCGTAGAGCGTGTCGGCACTCTGCGAAAAGTCCTTGAGCAGCGCACGCTTGGTGGCATAGCCTTCGCCGGTCTTCTCGTTGTACTTGAGCTTGTCGCAGACGAGCGAGTTCTTGTTCTTCTTGTCGATGTAGACCACGCGTCCGTAGCCGTAGCTGTCGCCATCCTTGGCGTAGAAGAGGCTGTCGCCCTCGAGCACCTTCTGACTGTCCTCGAGTCGTGAGCGATTGAAGAGCTGGGCTTTGTCGGTCTTGGTGTCATAGTAGGCATCGGTGGTGAGCACCACGCCATCCTTGGTATGTATCGTCGAACCTGGGCCAACGATATGGGCCTGCGACTTGCGAGTATCGTAATAGAGAGTGTCGGTGGCGATGTCGGTGTCTTCGCTGCGCATACGCACATTGTAGTAGAAGACAGCCTCGCGGGTCTCAAGGTTGTACTTTCCCCAGTCAGCCACGAGCTTGTCCTTGCCGTCCTCGAGCACACCGCCCTCAAGGAAGTAAGCGTAGTTGTAGAGTCGGTCGTAGTTGAGACTGTCGGTTCTGAGCACCTGCTTGCGGTGGGTCAGCACCACATTGTAGCGTGCCGCCATACGCTGCTCCACGCCGTCGTAGTCGGCATAGCGGGAAGTGAGCGAGAGCGTGTCGCCCTGGCGGAAGCGCACGTTGCCGAAGGCCTTCACCGAGTTGGACTCCTGAAAGAAGTAGGCACTGTCGCACCAGAGCTCGGCACCCTGGTGGCGGAAGTGGACACGTCCCTTGGCTATCTGCGCATCGGGGTTCATGCCATAGTGGTCAAACTTGAGTTCATCGGAATGGATGAGATAAATCTTCTCATCCTTGCCTTTGGGCTTGTGCTTCTTCTGCGTCACCACCGACTGCACGCAAAGCGCAAAAAAGCATAGAACTGCGACCAATGCAATTCTATGCCCTGATAAATATATCTTTACTTGTTTACCTTTCGTCATTTCACCCAACCTTGGTATTCAAAATCACAGTTCTTGTATCTGTCGGCCATCCAAACATACGTATGTTTGATTTTGTCGACCACCCAGTTGTGCAGTTTTTCCTCGCGCATCTTGTTGAGCACGATGTTCTTGAGCAGCTGGTAGTCCTCTGCCAGCGTAGCGCGATGACCGGGGATGCGGCTCTTGAGCTTGATGACGGCGCAGACCTTCTGTCCCTTCGCGTTAATCATCTCAAAGGCTTTTGACACATCGCCCACCTGCATGTTTTCCACCTGCTGTGCCACCTCTGTGGGCAGCGCCTTCATCTGGAAACGTGATGTTCGGCCTTCCTCTGTCTGGCTTGTGGCCATAAGTCCATTGTTGTTGCGGGTATCCTTGTCGTCCGAGATGTAAGAGGCAGCCTCTTCAAACGAATACTTGCCCTCGCGGATTTCGTCGGCGATAGAGTCAAGGCGCAGGCGCGTCTTCTCGACCACCTCCTGGTCTACCTTGGGTTTGCGCAGGATATGGCGCACCTTGATACGGTCGCCTCGCTTGTCGATGAGCTGGATGATATGGAAACCGAACTCAGACTCCACAATCTTGGAAATCTTCTTGGGGTCGGTGAGGTTGAATGCCACATTGGCGAAGGCTGGGTCTAGCATACCGCGACCTACATAGTCGAGCTCACCGCCACGACGGGCTGACTCGGGGTCCTCTGAGTAGAGGCGCGCCAGCGTGGCAAACGATGTCTCGCCACGGGTTACGCGGTCGGTGAAGTTGCGCAGCTCCTCCTTGACCTTGTTTACCTCTTCACGGGTAGCCTTGGGCTGGCGGGTGATAATCTGCACCTCGACCTCTACTGGCACGAAGGGCAGACTGTCTACGGGCAGCTTGTCGAAGTACTTGCGCACCTCGCTCGGAGTCGTCGCCACATCCTTTACCAGTTCCTTGCGCATCTTCTCTATACGCTGCTGGTTCTTGAATTCATCACGCATCTGCTGGCGCATTTGGGCTACGGTCTGGTTGCGATACTCTTCGAGCTTCTCCTTTGAGCCCGCCATCGAAATCCAGTAGTTGATCTGCTGGTCTATGCTTGTGGTCACTTCGCTCTCAGACACCTCGATAGAGTCTATCTCGGCCTGATGGAGGAAGAGCTTCTGCACTGCCATCTGTTCAGGGATGGCACAGTCGGGGTCTCCTTTCCACTGCATGCCTTCCATCTGTCCCTGCAGGCGCATAGTCTCGACATCCGACTTGAGGATGGGCTCGTCGCCCACCACCCAGATTACTTCGTCGACCACAGCCGACTCGGGCACGTTGGCCACTGTGTCTTTAGCTACCTTGACGGTATCTTTGGGCGCCTGGCCTTTCATGACCCACTGGCCCTTGCCAGCCATCGCGTTGCCGCCGGCTATCAGCGTGAGGGCGGCGGCACCTATACCTATTTTATATATATTCTTCATCTTCTAATGTTTGTTTACCGTGTTTACCACATCCTCGTTGACCGTGAAAGTATACCGCTTACGCAACTCCCCGACCCACTTCTCCTCGAGATACTCCTGATAGTCGGCCACCACGAGGGCGTTCACGTCGGCTGCCTCTTTAGGGGCCTTGAGTTTCTTGCCATAGACGGCGTCGAAGGGGAAGTCCTTGTTGGGCTTGGCCTCATCGCCGGTCTTGAAGACCAGTCGGTCGATGGTTTTGTTGTCGCCTTTGACGAATATACCTTTCTCTACGCGTATGCGCAGGATGCTGTCATTGTTGAATGTGGTGCGCAGCCGCTCAGCCCATTTGTCAAAGGGCAGCCCCTTCACCGCCTTTTTCACCGCGGCGATGTCTGCCTTGGTACGGGTGTGATAGGCAATGCCTTTGTAGTGAGGCTCAGTCCACTTGTAGCGCTTGCGGTTGGCCTTGAAGTAGTTCTCCTGACCTTCCTTGTCGTTCTGGGCTTTCTCCCATACGGTGCGGTTGCTCATTTCAAAGAGCAGCAGACCGTCGTGATACTCCTGGATGAGGTAGCGCAGCTCGGGCTGCTTGGCCTCGAGTTCCTTCATGCGGGCGGTGAGCACCTCTTCGTGCGACACCTTGCTGCCCTGCTGGCGCGCTATCGAGTCGATGCGCTGGTTGATGATGGCCTCGACCATTCCCCTGCGTTCTACAAACTGCAGGATTGACGCGCGCAGTGTGTCGTAGGGCATACACATGCGGCGGTCTTTCATCAGGATGATATGCCATCCTGCCGGCGACTCAAAGGGACGGCTCATCTGCCCTTTCTCGAGGGCGTAAGCCTGGGTTTCAAACTCTTTGAGCGTTTGTCCGTGCTCTATCCACGGCAGTTCACCACCCTGCTGGGCAGAGCCCTTGTCGTCAGAGAGACGGCGAGCCACGTCGGCAAAGTCGGCTCCCGCCTGCAGCACGCTGTAGATTGAGTCTATGCGCGCCTTGGCTGCAGCCACCTTCTCCGGAGTGGTCTTCTGGCGCAGCATCACGAGGATATGCGCCGGCTTTACCAGTCCGCCGTTGCCATCCACACGCTGCCGGTATTCGGCATAGACGCTCTTGGCCTGGGCCTCCACGTCTTCGGGTGTGACAAACGATGGACGTATCTGCTGGTCACGGTAAGTGGCAAACTCCTTGCGAAACGACTCCATCGTGTCCAGTTTCGCGTCGAGAGCCGCCTCTACCTTCAGCTTGTAGTTGATGAACAAATCGACATACTCCTTCACGCTCTTGCGGTCTATGACGCCCGCATTGTTGTTTTTGTTGTACGAGTACTCAAACTCCGAGCGCAGCACAGGCTTGTTGTTGACCGTCATGATGACGGGGTCGCTCTGAGCATGAACTGGGCTGCCCCACCAGAGTGCGGCAGCCATCAGTAGTATTGTTGTTTGTTTCATCTTGCTCTATACCTTATTATATATATTACTCGTGGCGGCTGTAGTTAGGCGCCTCACTGGTGATGGTGATGTCGTGGGGATGACTCTCCAGCACACCAGCATTGGTGATACGGGTAAACTTGGCATTGTGCAGCAGGTCGATGGTGGCAGCTCCACAGTAGCCCATACCCGAGCGCAGACCGCCAATGAGCTGGTAGATAACCTCCTGTACAGTTCCCTTGTAGGGCACGCGGCCGGCGATGCCTTCGGGCACCAGTTTCTTCACGTCGGTGGTGTCGCCCTGGAAGTAGCGGTCCTTAGAGCCATTCTTCTGCTCCATAGCCTCGAGCGAACCCATACCGCGATAGCTCTTGAACTTACGACCGTTGAAGATGATGGTATCGCCAGGACTTTCCTCGGTACCGGCAACGAGCGAACCTATCATCACCGACGAACCGCCGGCAGCGAGAGCCTTGACAATGTCGCCCGAGTAGCGCAGACCGCCATCGGCAATCAGTGGCACGCCAGTACCCTGGAGTGCAGAGTAGACGTCGTAGACAGCGCTCAGCTGGGGCACACCCACACCGGCTACCACACGGGTAGTACAGATTGAGCCCGGGCCGATGCCCACCTTGATGGCGTCGGCACCATTGTCTACCAGCATCTTGGCTGCGGCACCTGTAGCCACGTTGCCCACCACGATGTCTATACCGGGGAAGGCAGCCTTGACCTCGCGCAGCTTCTCTACCACGCCCAGTGAGTGACCGTGGGCTGTGTCTATCACGATGGCATCGGCACCTGCGCCCACCAGGGCTGCAGCGCGCTCCAGCGTGTCCTTGGTGACGCCCACTCCGGCAGCCACACGCAGACGACCCTTGTCGTCCTTGCAGGCCATAGGTTTGTCCTTGGCCTTGGTAATATCCTTATAGGTGATAAGACCCACGAGATGGTTCTCGGCATCTACCACCGGGAGTTTCTCTATCTTATGTTCCTGCAGTATCTGTGCAGCCGCAGCCAAGTCGGTCTGCTGATGGGTGGTCACCAGATTCTCGCTGGTCATCACCTCGTCGATGGTCTTGTCCAGGCGACGCTCGAAGCGCAGGTCGCGGTTGGTGACGATACCTACCAGATGGTTTTCCTCATCCACTACGGGTATGCCGCCGATGTGGTAGTCGTGCATCATGGCCAGCGCATCCTGCACGGTGCGGCCCTTGCGTATGGTCACGGGGTCATAGATCATACCGTTCTCAGCACGCTTCACGATTGCCACCTGACGGGCTTGGTCGTCGATGCTCATGTTCTTGTGTATCACACCGATACCTCCCTCGCGGGCAATGGCGATGGCCATCGACGACTCGGTCACGGTGTCCATGGCAGCCGTCACAAAAGGCACATTGAGCTCAATATGGCGCGAAAACATGGTTTTCAACTCTACCGTCTTGGGCAACACTTCTGAATAAGCGGGAATCAAGAGGACGTCGTCGAAAGTGAGACCGTCCATCACTACTTTATCTGCAACAAATGATGACATATGTATTTTTGAAATTTATTGCATGCAAATTTAGCAATAAAAATTCATTCACGAGTGTGTTTTCCCGATTTTCTATCACAATTAATTGTATTTAACGCTGAAAGGGCGACTCCCATCAGGCCCGCTCTGACACATCCGAGATGCCTCACGACGATTACGACCACGACCGTAGTCTCTATCCAGACCGCGGTGGTTGACGGCAGCAGGGAGCGCACCGACACTGGCAGGAAGCGGCGAGACATTATCAAGGAGCAGCAAGACACCGCAAAGCCGACACCCTCAGATGTCGCCGTGACCATCATCAGACTGATTGCAGACCGCGAAACAGTCATTTCACAGTCTGCAATCGTCATATCCTGCCGCGAAATACTCCTATCGCGCCGCGCATCTACATTATTCAGCATCCCGGCAGAGTCTGCGGTCGCCGGCGTACCTTTGCCACAGTCCTCTGCCCGGTGCTTGTCCATCTCCTTGCCCGTCTACACCTTGCCCACCGCGGTGGGGTGTACGGCGCTACTTCGCCGTGGGCGCTTTCTTCAGGTCGTCATTATAGATAGAGTGACGCGAGCGCTTGGTCTTGGAGTACTTCATGTCGCCCAGACGATAGCTGACGCCTATGCTGATACCTTGACGCGAATAGCGTCTGTCCGACTGGCTCTGATAGCCGGGGCCTTGAGTATAGGTAGTGCGGGTGAGCCACTTATGAAACGGGTCGGCGGCACGCAGCGACACGATGAGCCGCTTGCTGCGCAGGAACGGACGCGACAGCGAGAAGTAGTTATACACGAGACCGTCTACCCTATCCTGCAGCGTGATGTCTCTCGACCGCGCCGACAGGATGGCATAGAGCGAGATGTCTGCGGGCAGCCTCCACGACAGGTTGAGGTCTGCGTTGCCGGTCCATCCGTGGTTCTGCAGCTGGCGGCTGGGCGCTCTGAGGTCTATATAGGCGGCTCCCATGCTCAGCGTGAGCCAGAGCTTGGAGGTGAGGTTCCACTTGTAGTAGACATTCACAGCCGTACGCTCCACCTTGCCTACATTGAGATAGGTGGTATAGACGGCACCGGGCGCGGCATAGTGCTTGCCGTTGTCGAAATACTCGCCCCCGTCGCCTATCAGTCTGCTATAGCTCTCGATACCATTGCTCAGATGGCGGTAACTCAGGCTCAGACTGAGGTTGGTCTTGCGGGTAAACCATCCATAGGTGGCGCCCAGGTTATAGCTGTTTTCTGCATCCAGGCTGCTGTTGCCCTGCACGATGTACTGCGGGTTCTGGTTGTTGAAGTAGGGGTTGAGATAGTATATACTGGGGCGTGCCAGCCTCTTGCCGTACTCCAGCCTCAGCGACTGGGCCTTGGCGAGCTTCAGGTTGACCCTCACCGACGGCACCACGTTGGCGTAGTGGCTCGAGTAGTTGCCCTCTGCGCCTATGGGCCCTGCCAGATACTTGATGTCCTGATAGGTATATTCGTAGCGCAGGCCCGGCATCACCGAGACGGTCTTTCCGCGGTAGGTATAGCTGAGATAACCGCCCACGATGTCATTGCGGTTTTTGTAGTGGTTGCTCCGCAGGTCGTTGTGAGCCCACTGCCCCGACATGGCCCTGCTGTCATAGAGGTCGTTCTGGCTCTCGTTGTTGCGCAGGATGTACTTGGCGCCCACTTCCAGCGTGTGCTGCCGCCCCAGCGGTGTGCTATAGTCCAGCTGCAGGGTGTGTTCGTTGGTCTTGTTGTCACGGTTGGAGCGGTTGTCATAGAGTTGGAGCTGTTCTATCAGGCTCGCCGTGCCGCCACTCACGATGTCGGCATACTGGGTGATGTCCTTGCTGTGCGACGGACCGGTACTCAGCTGATACGACAGCGTGGTGACGCGCTGGTGGTTGCGCCTTCCGTTGCGCTGGTAGTCCAGATTAAGGGTGCCGTTGAGCATCGAGTTCTTCAGATTGCCATGGCGCAGATACGAGTAGTCTGCCTGACTGTTGCCCTGGCTCCACATGCCGGTACGCTCGTCACTCATCATGTGCTGTTGGGCGCCCATACCCGTCAGCGAGAAGGTAATCATCTGCACGCTGTCTATCTCGTAGCTGGCGTTGACCGAGGCAAACTCGGTGTTGTCCTGCGGCTTGGTGCTGTTCACGCTCTTGAGTTGGGTGGTGCCACCCGCGCCGTAGCCATTGCGCAGCAGCGACGTCCTGTCCTCGGGCGCCAGTATGCGGTTGTAAGAGAAGTCGGCGTCAAAGGCAAACCGTCCTATCTTGCTCATCGTCATCACGCTGCCGTTGTAGGCCGTCGTACCTGCATCGGCCGACAGGGTGGTAAGATGGCCCTCATACTGCGAGCGCATCACGATGTTGATAACGCCGCCTATGCCCTCGGCATCATACCGGGCACCCGGCGAGGTGATGACTTCAATGCTCTTGACCATCTCGGCAGGCAGACTGCGCAGCACCTCCTTGGGGTTGCGCGTGACGGCGGTCTTGCGACCGTTCTGCAGGATGAGAAACTTCTTGGTGCCGTTCATCTCTATATTGCCGTCGCCGTCTACGCTTATCAGTGGCACCTTGCCCATCATCTCCGAGAGTCGCAGTATCTTGGCGTCGGGGTCCGACGCCACATCGTAGGTCAGCTTGTCCACATCCATCGTCACCAGCGGTTTCTGTGCATCCACCGTTACCTCTTTCAGCATCTTCACATCATCGGCGACATAGACGGCTCCTATGTCCATGACTTCCTGTCCCTCCGTCAGAGCGAAGCGACGGGGCTCTGCCACTCTGCCCACCATGGCTGCGGTGACGGTGTATGGGCCGGGCATGACGGGCACCACCACCTCAAATCGGCCAACGCTATCGGCCAGCACCTTCTTCACGCCGGTGCCCGGCAGCGACTTGTGTGCCACGCATACGGTAGCCATCATCTCGGGCTCGCCGGTCTCCTTGTCCATCACCGTTCCCGTAACCTTGCACGTCGGGGCAGTGGCGGGCGTCTGGGCGCCCATCGGCATCGCAAACATGACAGCCAGTACTGTCAGCATCATTGATAGTGGTTTCATAGGCTTATAGTTTTATTACACATTCACAAAGCGTAGCTCCGCAAAACTCCTGGATTAGAAAGGAATGTCCAAATGTAAAAAGAAAAAACGATACGGCAGTCTTTTTCCTCGTTTTTTTACGTTCCCCGTGCATTTTTTTCATTTCCACGCTGATTATGTGGCCATTTGTGTCGCCGATGACCACTCCGGCAGCCACTTCCACCATCGGGCGACGGCTGCCGACCTGCTCTGCCACCCTCTGCTGCCGTTGCAGAGATGCCGCATGGCTCTGCCCAGGCGAGAGGATGACCACAGACTGCACCGTGTAACCGGCAGAAAAGTTATTGCAAACGATTAGGCTTATGGATGAGCCACCTCAGGTTCTGAGCCGCCAGCGAACCTCACTCCTTGGCTGACTATACAGGAAGAGCGGCTTGAAAGAGTGGCATTGCCCACCCTTTCAAGCCGCTTGTCGTTGCGCCCGCCCTATATACATTATATTATATATAGACGCGCCACTACCCTTGTCGGTCTTATGCGTTTCCAGACGACACACACGCAGCCACCGCCTCTTGCCAGAGGCGACAAGAGGCGGTCCGGGTGTATGGGCAGCCTATTTCAGACGCTGCGCCAATCTGCCGAGATACTCTATGCCATAGACAGGCCATAGCGGCACCTTGCGCACATTGGTCCTTACCGCCGGTATGTCGAGCGCCAGGAAGAGCAGAGTCATGCTGCCGCTCATCCAGACCACGATGCCGTAAATCTGCTTGAGGGCTACGCTCATTATACTGTGTATATACTGCTCCATAAAGGCAGGGAAATTCATCTGCGACAGGTCCAGACGCGTCAGCGTGAGCCCTTGGCCGTAGCGGGCTATGTCGTCGTTCATGAACCAGGAGAACCAGTGGGTGTAGATGCCATATCCGGCAGCACCGGCGAGATACATGTGAAAGATATTGAACACGAAGAGCCCCATGAAGAACTGTTCCAGACTGGGGGCAGACTCGTTGAGAGCCCACATGAGCGTGGCGGCGAGAATGGCATAAGCCGCACCACGGCAGATGATAGGCAGACGGAACTGCTCGATGTTGACCTGCATGTCGAGTCTGAAGTACATGAGCAGGGCATAAGCCAGGATGAAGCCGAAGCCAAGGGCAAAGAGTTTCCACACCTTCCACTTCATCACCTTGAGCCACAACAGGTCGATGGCTATGCCCAGATAGACGCCGGGCAGCGCCCATAAGAGCAGTTGTGCCTTGGTATGCTCTTCCAGCCGTATCACCTCGGTATAGAGTATTTCCTCGAGGGTGTGCTCGCAGCCTAAGAGCAGCTCGCCCATAGTCACCACCACCATGATGGGCACTATGTTGCGCAGCCTGAAGATTCTCAAGTCTACATAGGGATTGGCCACCCTGAGCAGTCTGTGTACCACCACGCCCGCCAGAGCCAGCGCCACGCCCGTCAGGATGCGCAGTGTGCGGCTGTCCATCCACATCTTGTAGTCGCCATAGACAAAGATGTAGGACAGCACGAGCATGAGCAGACTGATAAGCAGACCGTTGCAGAAGTCAATGCCACGCAGGCTTATCCTGTTGGGCATGGGGCAGAAGGGGCGGCACATCACCAGCTGCACGCCCACCACCACGCACATGGCGCCGATGATGAATACGTGCATCATCTGCCAGGTGAAGTGATAGCCGAACCACGCCGCCAGGAAGGCGCTGCCCTCGATAGACGTGAGCAGCACGATGTGGAGCACGGGGAAGAACACGGCAAAGTCGCGGCGGGGAGTTATCCACAGCTGGATGTTGCTCATCAACTCAAAGGTGCCTTGCAGCTTGGCCATGCCGCCTATGAAGCACACCACCAGCAGTAGCGGCATGAAGGTGGTATGGATGGTCACGAGGTTGGTCACGGCTATGACCACCGCCGAGGTGATGAGCAGCTGCTGGTTGGTAAAGCTGAACTTCATGCGGAAGAGCATGGGGAAGTAGATGGCCATGCCGGCAAGACTGGCATAGAGCAGCATCATCAGGTCTTCTATCATGAAGTTGGTGGAACCCTGGATGGCCTCAAGCGAACCCAGGTACATACTGCCAGAGAACTGGATGCAGAACGCACACAGCACATATATCCACGGCCGGATGCACCGTGGCACCCAGTCGCGGAACATGGGCATATTGAAGCCCATGCCTGCTGTCTGTGGGGGAGGAGGCATTGGTATCATAATCGTCCTTGGCGTCGTAATCAGTATTTCACCTCACACTCCACGTTGTACCCGGCATGCAGGCGGGCAAGGTCTTTGGCGCTGTTGCCGTCGAGGGCGATGCGCACGGTGACGCGCTGCTCTACCTTGACAAAGTTGCCGGTGGCATTGTCGACGGGAAGGAGCGAGAAGGCGCTGCCCGTGGCACGGCTGATGCGCTCCACGCGACCCCGATAGACGATACCGGGCACGGCATCGACGGTGAGCCGCGCCTCAGACCCTTCGTGGATATGGTCGAGCTGGCTCTCCTTGTAGTTAGCCTCGACCCACAGGCTGCCCGCATCGACGATGTTTACCAGGGTCTGACCGGGCTGCACGAGCATGCCCTCCTGGATGTCCTTGGTACCCACCACGCCGTCGCAGGTGGCGATGATGTAGCAGTAGGAGAGGTTGAGCTGGGCCAGCTGGACGGCAGCCTGGGCGAGTCGCAGCGTGCTGATAGAGGCAGATAGGTGGTGGCCCTGTTCGGTCTTGACGCTGGTCTGGGTGGCACGCGAGCGAGCCGCCTGCTCGTATCGGGCTTTGGCACTGAGGTAGGCAGTATGCACGTTGTCATACTGCTGGCGGGTCACAGCCTCCTTGGCGAGCAGGGCTTCGAAGCGGGCGTCCTCGCGACGGGCGTTGTCCAGATGGGCACGGGCTTCCTCGATGCTGGCATCGGTCACCTGCATGCCCGCTTCGGTGGTGGCTATGCTGGAGCCAGTGGCCTTGGAGCCCTCTTCGGCGCGGGCAAGGTCGGCCTGGGCCTGGGCCAGACGCAGACGAAACTCGGTGTCCTCGATGACCACCAGGGTGTCGCCCTTCTTGACGTGCTGGAACTCCTCAAACCTTACCTCCTTGACGAAACCCTGCACACGGGTGTTCTGTGGAGTGACGTGCTGTCGCACACGGGCGTTGTCGGTAAACTCTACATGGCCGAAGTGGCCGAAATTGACAATGACGATACTGGCTCCGATGACAATGAGCAGGAGCACCACGCTGTTGTAAACGTATTTCTTGATATTCTTCATCTTGATGGTTGTTGCGGGTCAGCCGGTGGCGACCCTTGGGTTGGTGTATAGGGTATGGGGCGTAGGGGTGCCGGTGGCTACAGTTGCCCAGCTATGTACTTCATCTTATAATAGGCATAGGCGATGTTGATGCGCGCATCGACCTCGCCCAGTTCGGCGTCGAGCTTCATATTGGTAGCGTCTATCATGTCGGTGATGAGCGCCAGCTGGTTGAGATAGCGGTTGTTGACCACCTGATAGTTCTGGCGCGCCAGCTCCACGCTCTTCTGCTGGGTTTCGAGCTCGGTATAGCTCTGCAGGTAGAGGGTGTAGGCAGCCTGTATGTCGTTGTTTACCTGCTCGGCAGCCACCTCCTTGCGCTCGGCGGCGTTGCGGGAGTTGAGCCGGGCCTGCGCCAGCTTGCGGTTGCTCTTGAAGAGCGCCGACAGCTGATACTGCACGCCCACGCCCACATACCACACGTTGAGGTTCTTGTCTACGGGCGGCAGTTCAAAGGTGATGGGGCCGTTGAAGTTGTTCTGCGCCACGAGAGCCACCTTGGGCAGCAGTTCGCTCTTGGCGATGCGCTCCTGTTGGCGTGCCATCTGCTCGCCCACGCCCGCCATCACCAGTTTAGGGCTTGCCGCCACGGCTGCAGTCTGCCAGTAGGCTTCGCCATCCTTGCCATAGAGGGCAGAGCAGGCATCGTCGGCAGGCTCTATCGCATAGTCTATAGGCAGTCCGAGCGTGTTGCAGAGCTGGTGGTTGAGTATGCGGCGGCTGTTGTGCAGCTGGGTAAGACTCAGACGGAGCCGCTCCATCTGCAGTTCGTATCGGGTGATGTCGTTCTTGAGCGCCACGCCCTGCTGTTGCTTCTCGGTAATGTTGTCGATGAGCTTCTGGGTGAGCGCGATGTTGTTCTCTACCACCCTCTCGCGGTTTGCGGTCTTCATCAGGTCCAGATACTGGCCCAGAGCGATGAAGCGCTGGTTCTGCAGATTGAGAGCCAGCTCGGCCCGAGCCTGGTCGGCACCCAGTTGTGCCAGACGGATGCCTGCATCGATGGCTCCGCCGGCATAGACGGTCTGGCGGGCATCTACCACCAGCTGGTTGCCGAAGTGGGGCGAATGGAGGCCATGCACATGGGCAAAGTCGCGGTCGGTGAGCACTGCATTGCCGATATAGCTGGCAGAAACCTGGGCTCCCACATCGGGCAGACGCTGGCTGCGGGCTGCCCTGACACCCTCGTCGGCAGCTGCCACAGCAGTCTTGCCCGCGCGGATGGTGCGGTTGTGCTGGTCTATCAATCCAAACATGTCTCCGATGGTCATCCTGTGCTCATTCTGAGCATGAGCGTTGGTCGTAATGGCGATACACACGGTTATCGCATAGAATAGTCTTCTGTTCATATCTTTTCTAAAAATCGGTGCAAAGGTAGTTACTATTTGGGAAGCAACAGTGAATAAAAATACGCCAGAATTTGACATTTTGGGAAACTTGGAGTAATTTTGCAGCATGCAAGAGACCCAACTTACCACCATCAGCAGTGCCGTCTTCGACGGCGAGAGCCACTCCCTCGACCGGGGAGCCATCATCTACAGCCACAGGGGCATCGCCTCGGTGCGTATCAACTTCGACCACTGGGATATGCAGGGCGAGAGCGTGCTTATCATGTTTCCTGGAGATGTTATAAAATGGGAAATGATGGACGACGACTTCTCTGCCGACGCCATCATCTACAGCAGCGACATACTGCGTACGGCGAGCCTCAACATCGAGCACACGGTCTACGATACGCTCAGGGCCGACCGCCGGTGTGGCTACCCCGAGCTCATCGCCCATGTCGTAGACAGCATGTTCCGTATCTTCCGCTTCTATTTCACCGTAGAGCACTACACGCTCACCGACCGCATCGTGACCCTGCAGCTGCAGGCGTTCTTCCTGGGTTTCTACGACTATCTGCTCGCCAATCCCCGCGAGCCGGGCAATGACCGCGGCACCCAGCGCAAGGTAGAGCTGTTCAACCGGTTTATGCAGCTGCTCGAAGACGAATACCGCTTGGGACACGAGGTAAACTACTATGCGCAGCGCATGAACATCTCGCGCAAGTATCTGGGGCTCATCGTCAGCGACAGGACTGGCGTATCGCCCAAGCGCATCATCGACGAGTACATCATGCTGAGGCTCAAGCTCGCCCTGCGTACCTCCAAGCGCAGTCTGAAGCAGATAGCCGACGACTACAACTTCTCTGACCAGAGCGCTCTTACCCGCTACTTCCGCCATCATGCGGGGCTGTCGCCACAGCAGTACCGTCTGCGCCAGTAGGCTGCACGGCAGCGGGAGCCGCAAGCCACGCAGCCCGGCAGAGCGTGCATGACCAGATGGTGGGGCAACCCTCATGGGCGACGTGGGGAGCGCCCCCGCCGGCTCGTTTCAATAGGTACGAGAGCTCGTGACTTACGATACGTGCGCTCGTGACATAAGGCACGCGGGCTCGTGACTTATGTTACGAGCCGACAGCCATGACCTCCACGGCGACAGACATGGCGGCGGGCGCGCTGTCAGCGTTAAACAATCTTAAGAAACGGGGCTGCGGCATCCATAATCGGCGTTTCAATCGTCTTTAGTAGTGTAACCGCGCCGATGGCACCGATGGCCACGATGCCCTACGCTGCAACAACCAAAACAGACATGACAATGAAACAGACCCTGATAAGCATGGCGCTCATACTGATGCTCGCGCTATGCGCCAAAGCACAGAACACCCAGCACAGCTACACCATCACAGGCGTGGTGGCAGACTCGGTCACCCACGAGGGTGAGCCTTACGCCACGCTGACTATAGCGAGAGCCGACTCGGCAGCCAAGCCCGTAAAGCAAGCGCTCACCGACATCAAGGGGCGCTTCAGCATCAGTTCAAACGGCACGGGCAGCTATCTGCTCATGGTAAGGTCGATGGGGCGCAAGCCGATGCAGCGCGCCTACACCGTAGACGCTACCACACGCACCATAGACCTGGGCACGCTGCTCCTGCAGGACGGCGGCAACCAGCTGGAGACGGTCGAGGTGGTGGCCTACAAGCCGCTGGTCAAGGCCGATGTAGACAAGATAGCCTACAGTGTGGAAGACGACCCCGAGGCCAACACCAACACAGTGATAGAGATGCTCAAGAAGGTGCCCATGGTGACTGTAGACGGGCAGGACAACATACGGGTCAACGGCAACAGCTCGTTCAAAATCTATGTGAACGGCAAGCCCAATAACATGATGACCAAGAACCCCAAGGAGGTGCTCAAGAGTATGCCTGCGTCGAGCATCAAGAAAATAGAGGTGATAACCAACCCTGGCCCGAAATACGATGCCGAGGGCGTGGGCGGCATCCTTAACATTGTCACCGAGGGTAAGGGTCCCGAGGGCTATAACGCCACTTTCTCGGGCCGTGCCAACAACAGTAGTTATGGTGGTGGCCTCTATGCCACGGTGAAGCAGGGTAAACTGACTATGAGCGTCAACTATAATGCCAGTAGTAACCACTCGCCTAAGGGCTACACTTACTCCGACCGTAGCCAGATAGGCACCGATGGCACCGTTACCTCGTCTACCGTGGCCGATGGCTACACCAAGGGACATAGCCTGTGGCAGGGCGGTGACGTTGAGGCCAGTTACGAGATAGATACTTTGCGACTGATAACGGGGTCGTTCTCGCTCAGCAAGTTTTCCTCTAAAAGAGACGCCCTGAACACGGCCTTCTCGACGGTGCCGGCCACGGGGCAGCGGCTCTATGGCTATCGCTCGCCCTCGTACAGTAAGGAAAGCTGGGACGACTACAGTGCCAGTCTGGACTACCAGCGCTCTTTCAGTGTCAAGGATCGGCTGCTCACCCTGTCATACCGGCTTGAGAGTAGTCCGTCGACCTCAGACAGCCGTTATCTCTATACTGACCGCGAGGCCGCTGATGACTGGCAGACTTTCATAGACCGTATGCGCGACCAGCGCATGGACGGCGATGAGAACACCATGGAGCATACCTTCCAGATAGACTACACCACGCCCTTTGCCAAGCACCACACGTGGGAGGCGGGCGTCAAGTACATACTGCGCCGTAACAAGTCGGACAACGACCGCTATAACCTCGGCACCGGCGACAAGGATGAGACCTACGACAGCGACAATAGTTCGCACTACCGTCACCACAACGATATCCTGGCTGCCTATACGGGTTATGGCCTTACGTTAGACAAGTGGTCGGCTCGCCTGGGCTTGCGCTACGAGCACACCCTGCAGAAGGTAGAGTATCTCCTGGGCCGTGGTACCAACTTCCACAAGAACTTTGACGACCTGGTGCCCTCGGCCCGCCTGGGCTACAAGTTCAGCGATGCCACCAACCTGTCGTTAGGCTACAAGATGCGCATCAACCGCCCCGGTATATGGTATCTGAATCCCTATCTCGATGACCGCATCCCCGATGCCATATCGCAGGGCAACCCCAACCTGGACACTGAGAAAAGCCACGCTGTAGACCTGCAGTTCAGCAGTTACAATTCTAAACTCACCTATACCCTCACAGGCACCTACCGGTTTGTCAATAACAGTATAGAGAGTGTAGACCGCCTGGTTAACGACCGCAATATAGAGGGCCTGCCCAATCCTACCGGCAAGGACGTCATCTATTCATCGTACGCCAACATAGGCCACATCCAGTATGCCGGTCTGATGGCGTATGCCAACTGGACACCCATTACCAATACCCGTATTACCCTCAATGGCAGCGTGGGCTATAGTCACATGAGCGACGGCCAGTCGCTACGCAACCATGGCTGGTGTACCAACATTGATGCCAGCCTGCAACAGACCTTTGCCAAGACCTGGATATTCAACGCGTCGTACTACGTGCAGACCCCGCAGCCGACCCTGCAAGGCAAGGAAGCCCGATACCAGTGGTACAACTTCTCGCTGAGCAAGTCGTTTATGGACAAGCGGCTCACCCTGACAGCCTATATCATCAATCCGTTTGGCAAGCGCTATTTCTGCTATCGCAGCGAGACCGTGGCCGACAACTTCCGCACTACGGCCAGCAGCAGCTGGTGCCAGTTGTATTACGGCGTGTCAGTGCGCTTCCGTATTGGCAAACTCAAAGCCAGTGTGAAGCACACTGAGCGCACCGTGGAGAACAACGACGTGAAGCAGGGCGGCGGAGGCGGCAAGGGTTAGCGCAGAGCCTGCCCCGGCACGGCTCTGGCTGACATCGGAGCCACCAGCGACAGGCTGGAAGACGGCGAAAGCGGCCGGAAAGACGGCAAGGGACATCGCGCATCGACACGCGACACTCAGAAAAATGCAGCACGGCTGCATTTTTTTTGTGCCAAACCTTTGTCGGTAAGATAAATGTGAGTATCTTTGAAACCGACATTCAGATAACGACAACAAGCATGAAAACCAAACAGACACTGACAATCATCATCGCCACGCTGGCACTCACCGCCTGTGGCGTGCAGAAGTTGAGCCAGACGGAGAAACTCGTCAGGCAGACCCTGATAGCCCAGGAGACCGACAGCCTGGTAAAAAGCCGCCGCTTCGGCGTAGAGGTGTCGGCTGTATTCCCCCAGGGTGCTTCGATGCGCCATCTCAACTACGACTACGGCATCCAGGTTCACGGCGACACGCTGCGCTCGTATCTCCCCTACTTCGGCCGTGCCTACGAGGTGCCCTACGGCGGCGGCAAGGGGCTCGACTTCTCGGAGCCGATGAAGCGATGGACGCTGACAGAGATGAAGAAAGGCGAGCAGCAGATGAAGATATGGGTGGAGAACGAGGAAGACTCGTACGTATACACGCTCCACATCTATCCGTCGGGCGTGGTAGACCTGACGGTAGACAGCCGGCAGCGCGACCGCATACGCTATAACGGTAACATCACCAAGGAGGCGCGCCGATGAGACGCCTTATACTATATATAATAGGTATAGTGGTGACGGCTATGGGCGCCCACGCCAATCCTCGCTACTGTGCCCGCTATGTCAAGGAGCATCTGCTCTACCAGCGGGGGGCTGAGACCAACGTGATAGACATAGACATGGAGTGGCCCGAGATGGTCGACGGGTCGGCGGCGGTGCCTCTGCAGCGGCTGCTGACACGCACCCTGCTCGGCAACGAGCACTCGACGCTCGACAGTGCCTACACCCGCTTTCTCGCACGCTTTGGCAAGCCCGTGACTCGGCAGTTTGACTCTATCCCCGACGACAGCCGCTTCTGCTACGTCAGTTGTACGCTCAAGCTGATAGGTCACCGTGCCGACAGTTATATCTCGATGAGAGCCAGCTATGTATGCTCGCCCGAGCAGAACTCAACGCAAAAGGGCGATACGGTGTCGATGCTGGTCACGTATGACCTCGGCAGCGGCACAATCATGCGCGATGCCGACCTGCTGCGCATCAACCGACTGCGCGACGGGTACTACGGCGACGACGTCGTCTACAACCTGCTCGCCGGAACCCACACCCCGCTGCCCGACAACATCTATACGCTACAGGTAAACGATGCCTGTCTCGCTGACGACGCACTGCTGATAGACATGTGCTGCACCGACGGCGAGCGCATCACCCCCTTCACCACGCTGGTAGCTCCCGACCGCATCAGGAGTATCGTGACCAAGAACGTGAAGCGGCTCATGAGCGGCAGCGTCACTCTCCTCACCGACCAGTATATGCTGCCCACGCGCGTGGATGGCGACACGGTATACACCCATGCCGACCAGGCTCCCCGATTTGACTTCAACGGCGAGAGCCTAATGAACTATCTGGCTCACAACCTCAGACTCGACCCTGTGGCTATCGAGCGGCTCCCTGCAGGGGCTCGCGCTGTCATTGCCTTCATCGTAGACGCCAGCGGACACATACGCCGCCCCTGCGTGGTGAGCAGTGCCACGCCCGGGATAGACCGCGAACTGATGCGCGCAGCCCGACTCATGCCCGCATGGGCACCAGGAACGGTGGGAGGCAAGCCAGCCAACGTGTGGTGCATGCTGCCCATAGTGCTGAAGAAATAGAAATCGCACGGGGGGTCATCTCCAGCTGCGCAGAGACATCCTCCAGCTGCGCAGAGGCATCCTCCAGCGACGCAGAGGTATCCTCCAGCGACGCCAAGACATCCTCCAGCGACGCAGAGTTATGCTCCACGCCGCTGGTGTTGTCTCCAAGGGTCGGGAAGCGGCAGAAAAGGGTGCCGAAAGCGGTGGTGACAAGCCTGGCGACAGGCGGCGAAAAAGCCACGCAAATTGCGCCATGTCAATCACATACGACAAATGGCACAAAAATCAGAAAAAAGTGTACAATTATTGTTAAAATACGCACAAAACTGAACTACGTTACTGAGAAGTTTATTAACTTTGCAGTGTCAAAAAACTTTTTGACCGCTGTAGGTTTTCTACAGCGTCGTGTTTAGGGATACAATTGAAACATCAATATTAATAGCATAATTAGGTATGAAAGTAAGAAAATTCTCGCTTGTGGTAGCCTGTATCGGGGCTACTCTTTTAGCTTCATGTGGGAAAAGTGGTGGCGGAATGCCCAACTTCGGTGACAACGAGTTTGCCGTACGCACGATAGCATCGTCGAACGCTGCGCTGCAGACCACCTACCCCGCCACCATCAAAGGTATTCAGGATGTAGAGGTACGTCCGAAGGTGTCAGGCTTCATCACCAAGGTGCTGGTGCATGAGGGTCAGACCGTAGCTGCTGGTCAGGTGCTCTTCACCATCGACAGCGAGACCTATGCCGCTGCCGTGCGTCAGGCCAAGGCAGCCGTCAGCACCGCCAAGGCTCAGCTGAGCACCGCCAAGCTGACCATGGACAACAACAAGAAACTGTATGACAAGGCCATCATCGGCCAGTATGAGTATACCTCTTCTGCCAACTCTTACGCCACAGCCCAGGCTCAACTTGCCCAGGCCGAGGCCGCTCTTGCCGCTGCCCGCGAGCAGTTGGCATGGTGCAGTGTGAAGAGCCCGGCAGCCGGTGTAGTGGGCAGTCTGCCCTTCAAGGCTGGCGCATTGGTAAGCGCGTCGGGTCAGGCATTGACCACGGTGTCGGATGTAAGCACCGTAGAGGTGTTCTTCTCAGTCTCTGAGAGCGAGCTGCTGGCTCTGAGCAAGACCAACGGTAGCACCCAGGCTGCCATCGCCTCCTTCCCCGAACTGAAGTTGAAGTTGGCCGACGGCTCTATCTACAACCATCCCGGCAAGGTAGTCAAGATGAGCGGTGTGCTCGACGCCACTACCGGTTCGGTATCTCTGATAGCCCACTTTGCCAATCCCGACAAGCTGCTGAAGAGCGGCGGCGCCGGCACCATCATCGTGCCCTCGGTAGACCAGGGTGCCATCCAGATACCTCAGGAGGCCTGCTCACAGATACAGAACAAGACCTTCGTGTATGTAGTGACCAAGGACAACAAGGTGAAATATACCGAGATAACCATAAATCCCCAGAACGACGGCCAGACTTATATCGTGACCTCGGGTCTGCACGTGGGTGACCGCATCGTGACCAAGGGTATCACCAAGCTCACCGACGGTATGGAGATTGTCCCCATCACCGAGCAACGCTATGAGCAGAAGATAGACGAGGCTGCCAAGCTGGCCGAGAGCCAGGGCAACGCCCACGACTTCGCTGCCACCATGAGCGGCAAGAAGAAGTAAGCATATATATAATAAGGTATAAGAAAACAAGTAAATCATGACATTTACAAACTTTATCAAACGACCGGTACTCTCGACGGTAATCTCCATCTTCTTCGTCTTGCTGGGTACCATCGGTCTGATATCGCTGCCAGTGGAGCAGTACCCCGATATCGCACCGCCTACCATCTCGGTATCGACCACCTATACCGGTGCTGATGCCCAGACGGTGCTCAACTCTGTCATCGTACCGCTCGAGGAGAGCATCAACGGTGTGGAGAACATGACCTATATGACCTCGTCGGCCACCAACGACGGTATGGCCAACATCACCGTATTCTTCAAGCAGGGATCTGACCCCGATATGGCAGCCGTAAACGTGCAGAACCGCGTGTCTCAAGCACAGGCGCTGCTCCCCGCCGAAGTAACCCGCGTGGGTGTGACCGTGTCGAAACGCCAGACATCCAACGTGATAATGTTCTCTATCACCTCCGAGGACGGCCGCTACGACGACGAGTTCGTTACCAACTACGCGCTGATTAACGTCATCCCCCAGCTTAAGCGTATTACCGGTGTGGGTGATGTGCAGAGTCCCTCTATGCGTAACTACTCTATGCGTATATGGCTCAAGCCCGAGAAGATGAAGGAGTACGGACTCGTACCTTCTGATATTTCAACCGCCCTGGGTGAGCAGAACATCGAGGCTGCCCCAGGTAAGTTTGGCGAGAACTCGGATATGGCTTACGAGTATGTGCTGCGCTACAAGGGTCGTCTGAAGACCGTGCCCGAGTATGAGAACATACTGCTCAAGAGCAACACCACAGGTCAGACCCTGCGCTTGGGTGATGTGGCACGCATCGAACTGGGCGGTCTGAGTTACGCCGTAAGTCTGAAGAACAACGGCCAGCCCGCCGTGATGGGTATGGTACAGCAGATTGCCGGCTCTAACGCCACCCAGATAGCCACCGACGTGAAGAAAGCCCTGGCTGAAGCCAGCAAGAGCTTCCCTCCCGGACTGGAGTACACCATCGAGCAGGATGTGACCGAGTTCCTCTACGCCTCTATCGAGGAGGTAGTGTTTACCCTCATCATCACGCTGCTGCTGGTATTCATGGTAGTGTATATCTTCCTCCAGGACTTCCGCTCGACCCTCATCCCTATGATTGCCGTACCTGTGGCGCTCATAGGTACCTTCCTCTTCCTCTGGATATTCGGTTTCTCCGTCAACCTGCTTACCCTCTCGGCGCTGCTGTTGGCCATCGCCATCGTGGTCGATGATGCCATCGTGGTAGTCGAGGCCGTCCACGCCAAGCTGGACCAGGGCTACAAGAGCGCGTTGACCGCCTCTATCGACGCGATGAACGAGATTTCGGGTGCCATCATCTCCATCACGCTGGTAATGTCGGCTGTGTTTATCCCCGTGTCATTCATGGGCGGCACATCCGGTACCTTCTATCGCGAGTTTGGTGTGACCATGGCCGTATCTATCGTCATCTCCGCCATCAACGCCCTCACCCTGTCGCCAGCCCTCTGTGCCATGCTGCTGAAGCCCCATGCCGACGACGCCGACAGCCACAAGGCCAAGTCGTTCATTGACCGCTTCCACGCTGGCTTCAACTACCAGTTTGAGAAGATTACCAATAAGTATAAAGGTGGTGTCGAGTGGATTATCCGCCACGGCATGATAACCGCCGGTACGATAGTCGCAGGTATTGCCGTGCTGGTCATCCTGATGGCTACCACCAAGACCGGACTTGTGCCCGACGAGGATACCGGTACCCTCTTTGTGACCATTTCGGCAGCCCCTGGTACCAGCCAGGAGCGCACGCTGAAGATTGTGGACCAGGTAGACAAGATGCTGGCAGGCAACCCCGCCATCCAGCGGCGTGAGGCCATCATCGGATACAACTTCATCGCAGGCCAGGGCTCAGACCAGGCCACCTTCATCATCAAGCTGAAGCCATTCGACGAGCGCCCTGGCGGTTTCTTCCACCGCATCAAGAGCGCGATTACCGGCGGCGGCATCGAGGCCCTCTTCGTCAATCCTATGGAGTCGGGCTCAGTGCTGGGCATGATCTACAAGCAGACCGCGACCATCAAGGACGCCCAGATTCTGGCCTTCGGCCCTCCTATGATTCCTGGCTTCTCTGCCCAGAGCGGTGTGACGATGACCATGCAGGACAAGACCGGTGGCGACTTGAACCGCTTCTTCGAGGTGACCAAGAACTTCCTCGCCGAGCTCAACAAGCGCCCCGAGATACAGAACGCCATGACTTCATACAACCCCAACTATCCCCAGTACATGGTGGATGTAGACGTAGCCAAGACCAAGCAGGCCGGCATCTCACCCTCTACGGTGCTCGCCACCCTGCAGGGCTACTACGGAGGTATGTATGCGTCTAACTTCAACGCCTACGGCAAGCTCTATCGTGTAATGATACAGGGTGACGTGTCGAGCCGTATGCGCCCCGAGGATCTGTCCAACATCTACGTGCGCACCTCGTCGGGCCAGATGTCGCCTGTAAGCGAGTTTATCAACCTGCGCCGAGTATACGGACCGTCCAACGTGAACCGTTTCAACCTTTTCACCTCTATCAACGTGTCGGTTACCCCCAATACGGGCTACTCTACCGGTGAGGCCATCAAGGCCATCTCTGAGGTGTCCAAGGACAATCTGCCCGACGGCTACGGCTACGAGTATTCTGGTCTTACCCGCTCTGAGGCAGAGTCGAGCAACTCTACCGCCATCATCTTCGTACTCTGTATCGTATTCGTTTACCTGATTCTGAGTGCGCAGTACGAGAGCTACATCCTGCCTCTGTCGGTAGTGCTGTCCATCCCCTTCGGTCTGGCTGGTGCGTTTATCTTCACCAACCTCTTCGGCCACTCCAACGACATCTACATGCAGATTTCGCTGATTATGCTTATCGGTCTGTTGGCCAAGAACGCCATCCTTATCGTGCAGTTCGCCCTTGAGCGCCGCCGCACGGGTATGGCCATCAAGTACTCGGCCATCCTGGGAGCCGCAGCCCGTCTGCGTCCTATCCTGATGACCTCACTGGCCATGGTTATCGGTCTGCTGCCACTGATGTTTGCTTCGGGTGTAGGCAAGAACGGTAACCAGACTCTGGGTGCCGCCGCCGTGGGAGGTATGTTCATCGGTACCGCCATCCAGGTATTCGTAGTGCCCGCCCTCTTCGTGGTATTCCAGTGGCTCCAGGAGCGCATTAGTCCGCTCAAGTTCGAGGACGAGACCAACGAGGAAGCTGCCGCCGAGCTGGAGCAGTATGCCTCTGCCGCCCACCACAGAGGACTGACCAAGAAGTAGTAAACCGACCAATAACTTGAAGTAAAGACAATGAAAAAGAATTTGAATATATTGCTCGTAGGTCTTGCAGTGCTCAGCATGAGCAGCTGCAAGAGCCTCTACGGCAAATACGAGCGTCCTGATGTGAAGACTGCCGGCCTGGTGCGCGACTCTGCGTCGCTTACCGACACGCTGGCCGTCACCGACACCACCTCGTTTGCCAACATCCCCTGGCGCTCGGTGTTTACCGACCCCCAGCTGCAGAGCCTCATCGAGAAGGGATTGGCCAACAACCCCGACCTGCTCAACGCCGCCCTCAACGTGAAGATGGCTGAAGACCAGCTCAAGGTGGCCAAGCTCGCCTTTGTGCCCGCCCTCACCTTTACGCCCCAAGGCACCATCGCCTCGTGGGACGGCAACAAGGCCACCCAGACCTACAGCCTGCCCGTGACCGCCAGCTGGTCGCTCGACCTCTTCGGCAACCTGCTCTCCGTGAAGCGTGGCGCCCAGATGTCGCTCTTGCAGATGAAGGACTATCAGGTCACGGTCAAGACCAACCTCATAGCCAACATCGCCAACCTCTACTACACCCTGCTGATGCTCGACAAGCAGCTCGAGCTCGTAAGCGACATGGAGACCCTCACCAAGGACACTTGGGAGACCATGAAGGTGCTCATCGACAGCCGCCGCGGCTACCGTTCGGTATCGGTCCAGGCCGCCGAGTCCAACTACTACTCGGTGCTGACCAAGAAGGCCGACCTGAAACGCCAAATCCGCGAGACCGAGAATACGCTTAGCCTGCTCCTGGGCGAACAGGCGCAGACCATAGCCCGTGGCAAGATAGAGGCCCAGAGCCTGCCCACCAGCTTCTCTACCGGAGTGGGCGTGCAGCTGCTCAACAACCGCGCCGACGTCCATGCCGCCGAGATGGCCCTGGCCCAGTGCTTCTATGGCGTAGAGACCGCCCGCAGCCGTTTCTATCCCTCCATCACCATCTCGGGCACAGGCGCCTTCACCAACTCTGCCGGCGCAGGCATCGTCAACCCCGGCAAGTGGCTGCTCTCTGCCGTAGGCTCGCTCGTGCAGCCCATCTTCCAGAACGGACGCCTCATCGCCGGACTCCGCGTGGCCAAGGCTCAGTATGAGCAGGCCTACAACACCTGGCAGAACGCCGTGCTCAAGGCCGGCAGCGAGGTGAGCAACGCCCTGGTGCTCTACAACTCATCGGAGGAGAAGAGCCAGATTGAGGCCAAGCAGATAGAGGTGCTCCAAAAGAACGTCGAGCAGACCCGCGAGCTCGTGGGCGACGCCGGCAGCAACTATCTGGACATCATCACCGCCCAGTCGTCACTGCTCAATGTGCAGCTGTCCAAGGTGGCCGACGACTTCAACAAGATGCAGGCAGTGGTCAACCTCTACTACGCCCTCGGCGGTGGAGCCAAGTAATATTAACCCATTAATCAAGATTACAACTAATATGGCAAGTATAATAAGTCCCAAGGCAGACGTGTCGCCCAAAGCCAAGATAGGCGACAACTGCCGCATATATCCCTTCGTCTATATCGAAGACGATGTAGAGATTGGCGACAACTGCGTCATCTATCCCTTCGTGAGCATCCTCAACGGTACCCGTATGGGCAGCGGCAACAAGGTGTTCCAAGGAGCCGTCATTGCCGCCCTTCCCCAGGATTTCAACTTCACCGGTGAAGAGAGCCATGTGGTGATAGGCGACAACAATACCATACGCGAGAATGTGGTCATCAACCGCGGCACCCATGCCGGCGGAAAGACCATGCTGGGCAACGGCAACTTCCTCATGGAGGGCGCCCACATCTCCCACGACACCGTGGTGGGCAACAAGTGCGTATTCGGCTACGGTACCAAGATTGCCGGCGACTGCGAGATAGGCGACAGCGTAATCTTCTCTACCTCAGTCATCGAGAACGCCAAGACCCGCGTGGGCGACATGGCCATGATACAGGCCGGCACCAGTTTCTCCAAAGACGTGCCTCCCTACATCCTCGCCGGTGGCAAACCGGTGGCTTACGGCGGTCCCAACAACGTCATCATGGAGGCTGCCGGCATCGACGAGAAGGTGCGCAAGCACGTGGCCAATGCCTACCGACTGGTATTCCACGGCCAGACCTCGCTCTTTGACGCCATCAACCAGATTAAGGACCAGGTGCCCGACGGCGCCGAGGTGCGCAAGGTGGTGGAGTTTCTGAGCCAAAGCAAAGCAGGTATCATTACCAAGATATAATCCATACCTAATTAGTGTTATCACACCGAGGGAGTTCGCTGATAGAAGCGGGCTCCCTCTTTTATTGTCCCCGCCGAGGCAGACACCGCCTCTGCTGGGAGCGCAGACCACGGTTGGCGGCTCGTGACGGAAGTCACGTGGGCTCGTGCCTTATGATACGCGCCCACGTTTCAAAAGGCACGGACTCACGTATCATAAGTCACGAGCCACCGACGATGGCTCCAGCCCCTCGGAGAAGCCATCTCCATCGACCGCTGACGCCATCTCCATCGACCGCTGACGCCGTCTCCAGCCCTCTGATTGCCGCCCCTGATGCAATATACCACAATCGTGGTAGTCCAAATAACCCATGTATGCTATTGCGAGAAAGTGAAAATCGCCGTAACTTTGCATCGACAATATCAATAAATGTATTACCGCGCTCTGTCTGCCCTCTCATTTAGGTCCACAGACGAGCCAAAAACGATTAGAAAGGAAAGTATTATGAGCAACAAGAAGTACCGTTTCGAGACCCTTCAACTGCACGTAGGCCAGGAGCAGGCCGACCCCACCACCGACGCCCGCGCCGTGCCTATCTACCAGACCACCTCTTACGTGTTCCGCAACTCCCAGCACGCCGCCGACCGCTTTGCCCTGCGCGATGCCGGCAACATTTACGGCCGACTGACCAACCCCACCCAGGAGGCATTTGAGAAGCGCATGGCAGCACTCGAAGGCGGAGTGGCAGCACTGGCAGTGGCTTCGGGAGCGGCTGCAGTGACCTACGCCCTGCAGAATGTGGCCGTCAACGGTGACCACATCATAGCCGCCAACAATCTCTACGGCGGCACATTCAACCTGATAGAACACACGCTGAGCACTCAGGGCGTGACATCGACCATCGTAGACCCCGCCAACTTTGACGAGGTCGAGGCAGCCTTCCGTCCCAACACCAAGGCCATCATCGTAGAGACCTTCGGCAACCCCAACGCCAGCGTCACCAACATAGACCGCATCAGCGAGATAGCTCACCGCCACAACACCATCGTGGTGGTCGACAACACCTTTGGCACCCCCTATCTCTTCCGTCCGCTCGAGCACGGCGCCGACATCGTGGTACACTCTGCCACCAAGTTCATCGGTGGCCACGGCAGTTCGCTCGGCGGTGTCATCGTCGACGGCGGCCGCTTCGACTGGAAGGCCAATGCCGACAAGTATCCCACGCTCGCCCAGCCCGACCCCTCTTACCATGGTGCCGTTTTCGCCGACGTGGCTGGCGCTGCCGCCTTCGTCACCCGCATCCGCGCCGTGGTGCTGCGCGATACGGGAGCCGCCATCAGCCCCTTCAACGCCTGGATACTGCTCCAGGGCCTCGAGACCCTCTCGCTGCGCGTGGAGCGCCATGTCTACAACACGCTGCGCATCGTCGAGCATCTCGCCCACCATCCCAAGGTGGCCAAGGTAAACCACCCCTCGCTCGCCTCACATCCAGACCACGAGCTCTACAACCAGTATTTCCCCAACGGCGGCGGCTCTATCTTCACCATCGAGCTCAAGGGCGGTGAGAAAGAGGCTTGGGAGTTTATCGACCACCTGCGTATCTTCTCGCTCCTTGCCAATGTGGCCGACGTGAAGAGTCTGGTCATCCACCCCGCCACCACCACCCACTCACAGATGACTCCCCAGGAGCTCGAAGAGCAGCACATCTATCCCTCGACCATACGCCTGAGTATCGGCATCGAGCATGTAGACGACCTCATCGATGCCCTCGACGAGGCACTTACCTACGTCAAGTAATAATCACAATAACTGTCAGCCGGCCTCTCCCCTCGTCTCTTTCCGCTATAGTGGGGAGAGGCTGCCGACCCAACCACAAAGAAGAACACTATGGCAAAAATTGCAAAACAGTTGACCGACCTCATCGGCAACACCCCCCTCTTGGAACTTAACAAGTATTCGGCCACCAAGCACCTTGACACCCCCATCATTGCCAAGGTAGAGTATTTCAATCCCGGCGGCAGCGTCAAAGACCGCATCGCCCTCGCCATGATTACCGACGCCGAGCAGCGTGGCATCCTCAAACCCGGTGCCACCATCATCGAGCCCACCAGCGGCAACACGGGTGTGGGCCTGGCTCTGGTGTCGGCCGTGAGAGGCTATCACCTCATCCTCACCATGCCAGAGACCATGAGCGTGGAGCGTCGCAACCTCGTCAAAGCCTATGGGGCACGGGTAGAACTGACCAGTGGCAAAGACGGCATGACGGGAGCCATCAGGCGCGCCGAGGAGCTGAAGCGCGAGATACCGGGCAGCGTGATACTGCAGCAGTTTGAGAACCCCGCCAACCCACAGACCCACTACCTCACCACCGGCAAGGAGATATGGGAGCAGACAGAGGGCAAGATAGACATCTTTGTAGCTGGCGTGGGCACCGGAGGCACCATCTCGGGCATCGGCCGCCGTCTGAAGGAGTACGACCCCAATGTCAAGGTAGTCGCCGTAGAACCCGCCTCGTCGGCAGTGCTCAACGGCAAGCCCAGCGGTCCGCACAAGATACAGGGCATCGGTGCCGGATTTGTGCCCAAGACCTACGACGCGACGGTGATAGACGAGGTGCTTGACATCGACAACGACGACGCCATCCGCACCGGTCGCGAACTGGCTGCCAACGAAGGACTGCTCACGGGCATCTCGTCGGGAGCCGCCGTATATGCCGCCACCCTACTGGCCCAACGCCCCGAAAACCGCGGCAAGCGCATCGTGACGCTGCTGCCCGATACCGGCGAGCGTTATCTCTCGACCGTGCTCTACGCCTTCGACGAATATCCGCTCTAACCCCCCACCCTCTACAGCCACGGCAACACGGCGCAAGCCGCAGCCTGGCATCAAAAAGACAAAGCCGCAGCAGGTCTGTACCGCTGCGGCTTGTTTCGTATATTCCAATCAGTATCAAGGCATCGCCCACGGCATGACTGCCGATGGGTCTGGGCAATGGCAGCCCTGCTGACGGCTATCCCATCACGACATCGAGAACCATCATCAACACGAAGCCCATGGCAAAACCTATCGTGCTGAGATTGCTGTGCGCACCGCTGGAGGCTTCGGGTATCAGTTCTTCGACCACCACGTAGAGCATGGCTCCTGCTGCAAAGGCGAGCATATAGGGAAGAGCGGGCAGCAGCAGCGAGGCCAGCACCATGACAGCTATGGCTCCGATGGGTTCGACGACTCCGCTGAGCGTCCCCAAGACAAACGATTTCCACCTGCTGTTGCCAGCCGCCCTCATGGGCATGGAGATGATGGCGCCCTCGGGGATGTTCTGGATGGCTATGCCCAACGCTACCGTGACGGCACTGGCCAAAGAGATGTATGATGCATCATTCTCGGCACCGGCAAAGACTACACCCACTGCCATGCCTTCGGGCAGATTGTGGATAGTCACCGCAAAGGCAAGCATGGCTGTCTTGGACAGGTGAGACCTGACGCCCTCGGGCTTGTCGGTGCCTATATGGAGGTGGGGAGTAAACTCGTCGATAACCAGCAGAAAGCCAATGCCCAGAAGAAAACCCACCGCAGCAGGAACCACCGACCACGCTCCACGCCCAGCCACCATCTCCATAGCCGGGATGAGCAAGGACCATACCGATGCTGCCACCATCACGCCCGAAGCAAAGCCCAACAACGACTTCTGCAGTCGCACAGACATATCGCGCTTCATCATAAAGACAAATGCGGAGCCGAGCATCGTACCCAGCAGCGGAAGCAGAAGCCCCACGATTATTGTAAGTGTCATAGCTGTCATATTCTACCTTATTATTATTTGTTCCTGCTGCAAAGATACGGTGAAATCGCGAGTCTGGCAATACCCTGATGTGATTTTTTTTCGCCATGGCGGCAAGGACAAAATACAGAGGTCTGTCAGCGACTGCCCCCGGGGACTACTGATAGAGGACAACTGCCAACGGAAACTTTGTGAACAAATAATCGGGAATAGTGTTGGGCAATTCGCCGATTTTCATTACTTTTGCCCCATCGGCGGGCGGCATTGCCACGATGCACGTGATGCACGCCACATCCGCCACCAGTAAGAAGCAGATGATGAATGGGCATTAATCTGCCCTTTGATTTTAGTTATCACTCACAGGGGCGCACTCTACCGACGTGCGCCCCACTTTATTGGAACCAATAAAAGATGAAAAGACTGTCACCGCTCACCCACCGCCGCTATCTGGTACCGCTGGTACTGGTAACCCTACTGTTCTTCCTGTGGGGGTTTGCGCGCGCCATACTCGATGTACTCAACAAGCATCTGCAGAACCAGATGGACATCAGCATCACCCAGTCGTCGCTCATCCAGGTGACCACCTATCTGGGCTACTTCCTGATGGCCATCCCCGCGGGCCTGTTTATCAACCGCTATGGCTACCGGCGCGGCGTAGTACTGGGTCTGCTGCTCTTCGGGGCAGGGTCGCTGCTGATGATCCCCGGCGTCGAGGCAGGCACATTCAGGGCTTTCCTGCTGGCACTCTTCGTGATAGGCTGCGGACTGGTGTTTCTGGAGACTGCCGCCAATCCCTACGTGACCGAGTTAGGCCCCGCCGAGACATCGACGAGCCGTCTGAACCTCTCACAGTCGGTCAACGGACTGGGCTGCCTCTTCGCCACCTTTGCCGTGGGCCAGTGGTTCTTCGGCTCGGGCAACATCGAGAGCGTAGTGCTGCCCTATGCGGTGATGGGAGCCACCGTGCTGGTGGTGGCACTAATCTTCACCCGCGCCAATCTGCCCGAGATAGCCCATGCCGACGACGCCAGTGCCCGGCTGAGCCGCAGCCATATCGCCGAACTGCTGCTGCACCGACGCCTCTTCGTCTTCGGACTGGCGGCACTGCTGTGTTATGAGATTGCCGAGATATCCATCAACAGCTACTTCATCAACTTTGTGACCGGGCAGGGATGGATGGACGACTCGACGGCATCGATGGTCATCACCTGTGCCTTGGCCTTCTTCATGGTGGGACGCTTTGTGGGCAGCTGGATTATGCGCAGCGTGGCGGCAGAGACCATGCTGCTGACTTGCGGCTCTGGCGCCGTGGCGTGTACGACGCTGGTGCTTGCCGATATAGGCATGGTATCGATGGTGGCGCTGGTGGCCATCTATCTCTTCGAAGCCATCATGTTTCCCACCATCTTCGCCCTGTCGCTGCGCGGACTCGGCGCCTACACCAAGAGCGCCTCGTCGCTGCTGATGATGACTCCCATCGGCGGCTGTGGCTTTCTGCTGATGGGGTTGATAGCCGACCACGTCAACCTGGTGGTTCCCTTTGTGATACCCCTCATCGGCTTTGCCGTGGTGACCGCCTATGCGCTGCGCCTCCGCCACGGCAGAAGCCACGGTGGTGACGGCTCGGTTTTGCAAAGTTGATTTTGCATTTCTGCGCCTAACCGCAGCCAATAGGAAAATAATGTGAAAAACAACCACAACGAGCCAAAAAAAATCATTGTCAACCTTTGGATTGACGATTTTTCGTTGTACTTTTGCAGTCGGAATAAGGCCTGTATCATCACGATACGGGCATAGTCCGTAAATGACTACATTTTTTATAACAAATAACAATTATGGTAAACTACAAAGAATTAGGCCTCGTTAACACCCGCGAGATGTTTAAGAGAGCCATCAATGGCGGTTATGCTATCCCTGCATTCAACTTCAACAACCTGGAGCAGCTGCAGGCTATCATCAAAGCTTCTTCTGAGCTGAAGTCACCGGTTATCCTTCAGGTTTCTAAGGGTGCCCGTAACTATGCTAACGAGACTCTGCTCCGTTACATGGCTGAAGGTGCAGTAGAGTATGCCAAGGAATTGGGCTGCAAGCATCCTGAGATTGTTCTCCACCTCGACCACGGAGACAGCTTCGAGCTCTGCAAGAGCTGCGTTGACCTGGGCTTCTCTTCTGTAATGATTGACGGTTCTGCTCTGCCTTACGAGGAGAATATCGCTCTTACCAAGAAGGTAGTAGAGTACGCTCACCAGTATGACGTAACCGTTGAGGGTGAGCTCGGCGTATTGGCAGGTGTTGAGGACGAGGTTTCTTCAGACGTATGCCACTATACAAAGCCTGAGGAAGTTATCGACTTCACCACACGCACTGGCGTAGACTCACTGGCTATCTCTATCGGTACTTCTCACGGTGCTTACAAGTTCACTCCCGAGCAGTGCACCCGCGACCCCAAGACCGGCAAGCTCGTTCCTCCTCCATTGGCATTCGACGTCCTGGATGAGATTATGGTTAAGCTGCCTGGCTTCCCAATCGTTCTCCACGGCTCTTCTTCTGTTCCTCAGGAGTATGTAGACATGATTAACGAGTACGGTGGCAAGCTGCCTGACGCAGTTGGTATCCCCGAGGAGCAGCTCCGCAAGGCTTCTAAGAGCGCCGTTTGCAAGATTAACATCGACTCTGACTCTCGTCTGGCCTTCACCGCTGCCGTTCGCAAGGTATTCCACGACAAACCAGGAGAGTTCGACCCACGTAAGTACTGCGGTCCCGCTCGCGACCTCATGGAGCAGATGTACAAGCACAAGATTACTGACGTGCTCGGTTCTGACAACAAGCTCGCAAACCTCGACTAATCATCGCGCCGCATAGACGGCAACAATGATAACCCAAATGATGAGGCGGAGTCCATAACCTATGGGCTCCGCCTCTCTGTATAGATGCGCACTGGAGAGATGGATGGATGGCGCAAAGACAGCAACAGGCGCATCAAAGAAGAGCCCCGGTGAAGACGCAATGGTCGTCTTCGCCGGGACTCTTGTCATCTGTCGTATTGTGTACCGCCAGCCTTCGCCCACAGACGAAGACCGGCGGCAATGGAAGGGCTACAGGCCACGGGCCTTGAGCAGTCCGGAAGCGTCGGGAGAGGTCATGCCTGTGAAGTCGGTGAACATCTCCATCTGGTCCTTGGTGTTGCCACGGCTGAGGATTTTCTCGCGGAACGCCTTGCCCACTGCGGGGTCAAGGGCGCCATGCTTGGCAAAATAGTCGGCAATGTTGACTGCCAGCACCTCGGTCCACAGATAGCTGTAGTAACCGGCAGCATAGCCACCGCCCCATACGTGGTTGAAGTAAGAGGTGGAATAGCGTGGAGGTATCTGCGCGTTGAGCAGGCCCACCTTCTTGAGCGCCTGGCTCTCAAAGAGAGGAGCCTTGTCGGCGGTGGGCACCTCGTCGGCCTTCATCAGATGCCAAGCCATATCGACGCTGGTGGCGGCAAGGTTCTCGCCCAGAGCGTAGACGGTCTGGAAATTGATGCTCTCGAGCATGCGCTTCTTCAGGTCGGCAGGCATGGGAGCTCCGGTGACGGAGTGGCGCACGTAGTGGTCGAATATCTCGGGGATGGAGGCAAACGACTCGTTGAACTGAGAAGGCATCTCGACGAAGTCGCGGGCTACGGCTGTACCGGAGAGCGTGTTGTAGCGGCAGTCGGACAACATGCCATGCAGGGCGTGACCAAACTCATGGAAGAGCGTGGTGGCCTCGTCCCAGGTGAGGAGTGAAGGCTGGCCCTCGGGCGCCTTGGCGTAGTTGCATACATTATATATAATAGGTAACTGATGACGCTCTCTGCTCTGCTTGGCAAAAGCGCTCATCCATGCGCCACCGCGCTTGGTGGGACGACGGTAGTAGTCGCAATAGAACAAAGCCAGAGGACTGCCATCGGCATTGCTTACCTCGAAGACCTTCATATCGGGATGATAAGTGGGGATGTCGGGGCGGAGCTTGAACTGGAGACCGTAGACGCGCTGGGCTGCATAGAAGACACCCTTCTCTACAACGCTGTCAAGGTTGAAGTAAGGTTTCACCTCGTCATCGCTGATATTGAGCACCTCCTTCTTCATGAGCGCAGAGTAGTAGAAACGGTCGTAGGGTTGGAGCTTGAAGTCGGCACCCTCGGTCTTCTGGGCATAGGCTTCGATGGCGCGAGTCTCGGCGTCGGCCTTGGGCGAATACTTCTTGATGAGCTGGGCGAGGAAGTTATTGACATTCTGCGAGTTTTTGGCCATAGTCTTCTCGAGCGAGTAGTCGGCATAGTTGGCATAACCCATCAGGCTGCCCTTCTCGGCACGCAGACGAGCCATTTCGGCCACGATGGAGAAGGTGTTGAACTCGGGACGCGTGCCGTCGGCGCGGTGGATGCTGGCCTCATAGACCTGGCGTCGCAGGTCGCGGTTGCGCAGACTGGCGAGGATGGGCTGCTGTGTGGTGTTGATGATTACGATGCAGTAGGGAGCCTTGGCACCACGGCTCTCGGCATCCTTCTTGCACTGAGCGATGTCGGCATCGCTCAGACCGTCGAGCTTCTCCTTGCTGTCGACCCATACCACAGCGTTGTTGGTCGCCTCGGGCAGGAGGTTGCCCCACTGCTGCTGGAGGTCGGAGATACGCGAGTTAATCTGCTTCATGCGCTGCATCTTGTCGGCAGAGAGCATGGCGCCCGAACGCACAAAGCCCTTATATATCACCTCGGTGAGTCGCTGGTCTTCGCCGGTAAGGTTCTTGTACTCGTGGTCGTATACATACTTGATGCGCTCGAAGAGCTTCTGGTTGAAAGATATCTCGTTGTCCAAGTCGGTGAGCAAGGGAGTCACCTTCTTCTCGGTGTCGGCGATGACGGGCGTCTTGTGGGCACTGCAGAGTCCGAAGAACACATTGCTGACATTCTCGAGCAGCACACCGCTGTTCTCGTAGGCGAGAATGGTGTTGGCAAAGGTAGGTTTGGCCTTGTTGTCCACTATCTTCTGGATGTTCTCACGTTGTTGCTTGACCGCCGCCTCGATAGCAGGCAGGTAGTCGGTCTCCTTGATGCGTGCGAAGTCGGGCGCTCCAAAGGGGAGAGTGCTCTTCTGGAGCAGCGGGTTCTGTCGACAGGTCTTGTTGCCGTGGTCACAGCATGCACTACCGGCGTGCTGGGCATCTGCGGCGACAGGCATTTGCAGCAAAGCTGTTGCCAGTCCGATGGTAATAAAAGCCTTGTTGATTTCCATATTGATGATTGTTTGAGTCTTGTGCCTACAAATTTACTCAATACTATTGGTATAAAAGACAAAAACCATTAACATTTTTGTCTTGCGTGGCAATTTGTTGCCAACTGGGGCACCCGCACATGCACAGAGTACCCTGCCACGGATGCAGCCTATTTCAGATAGAAAAGGAAGTCCTCGCCGTCCCACTCCCAGCCCACGATGTCGTAGCGGATGAGGCGTGCCAGTATCTTGATGACCAGGAAACGCTTGATATGGGCTATCTTGGAGATGACCTGGAGAGGCTGGTGAGGATTGAGACGCATCATCTCCATCAGCCCCGACTCGGTATCGGTGTAGGGCATCACGTTCTCTTCGCGCTGCTCTTGCTTCCACATCTCTATAATTACGGGCGACGCCACCACATTCTCATCCTTGATGCGTATATAGGCGGTCTTGTGGCCCTCGTCGTCGAAGACGCACACCGGCTTGGCAGTGGCGGGGGGGATGGTGGCAACCACCACATTGCGCCCATCGACATGATAGGTCTTGAAGTTGATGTCGGCCTCGGGCTCACAACATCCGTAGGCCGCACGGGTCATCATGTAGATTTCCTCTTCGGTCTTGACTCCGGCTATGGTACCGTCGTCGCGCACGCCGATAAGCAGGCGGCCGCCCACGGTATTGGCAAATGCCGACACCGAACGCGCCAGTTTGCCAGCGTCGGTGATTTCGTACTTGAAGTCCTGCTGCCGGTGCTCGCCCTGAGCCGTGAGGTCGTGTATGTATTGACTGTCGTCGCGCATGGTGGATGAAGGATTATTCCTGATAACGCTTGGTGCGTACCTTGAACTTGTCGAAGCCCTCGCCATAGACTCCGATTACAGCACTCTGTGACACAAAGGCTTTGGGGTCTATCTCGTTGATGAGCATGAATATCTTGTGAGACTCGCTCTTCTTAGCCAGCACGAAGAGCATGTGGACGTCGCGGCCCGAGTAGAAGCCATGGCCGTTGACCACGGTCACGCCACGGTGGGGGTCATTGATGATGCGGGCACCAATCTCTTCATACTTGTCGGAGATGATGAAGAACTGCACCGAACGGCGCATGGAGTTGACCACATAGTCTATGCAGAGCGACGAGACGATGAGCGTCACATATCCGTAGATGATTTTCTCCCAGTCGTGCAGCACAAAATAGCTCGAGGTGATGATGGTAAGGTCGACCACGAGGAACACGCGGCCCAAAGATATGTTGCGATACTTGCTGATGATGGCTGCCACGATATCCGTGCCTCCGGTAGAGCCGTTGAAAGCCAGTCCCAAGCCGATACCGCTACCCATGAACACACCGCCGATGATGGAGGTCATGAAGGGGTCGCCCTCCAGCAGATGGATGCTCTCCAGATGCTCCTGGAAGACGGCGGAAAGCGCCGTGAGCAACGACACCGCGTAGATGGTCTTCACGCAGAAGCGCCAGCCCAATATGCGGAGCGCAATGAGAAGCAGCGTGGCGTTGATGGCAAAGTAGGACATCTGGACGGGGATGTCCATACCCCAGTAGAGTACCGATGATACACCCGGCACACCGCCCGTAGGTATCTTGTTGGGCAGCAGGAAAATGGTCCAGCCCAATCCATAGGAAATCATGGCTATGCTTATCATCACATAGTCACGTATCTCTTTGCGTATTGCCTTCTTTCTTTCAATAGTCAAGGTCATTGTCGTCGATGTATTTATTATGGTTATAAAGTGTGTGCAAAGTTACGCAGTTTTCCACGATAATATGTTTGATTGTTATCCTTTTTTCTCTAATTCTTGATTAAAAGGAGATAGTTTTTGTCCCTACCTTTCAGTCTATAATCTTATAGTGGCGCAAAGCGTGGGCTATGCCGTGGTTGTCGACATCGGTGGTGACGAAGTCGGCAGCCGCCTTGACATCGTCGGCACTGTTGCCCATAGCCACGCCAATGCCAGCAGCACTGAGGATGGCGATGTCGTTGCCACCGTCGCCGAAGGCCATGGTCTGGCTGATGTCAAGGTGCAGGAAACCGGCCATCTCGCGCAAGCCAAGTGCCTTGTCGACACCCTGGCGGGTAAAGTCGGTAAACTCCGGGTGCCAACGGCCCGAGGTGACATGGCGCAGACGTGGGCTGAGTGCAGCTTCCTGGGCGCGGGTCATAAAGGGCGACAACTCCAGGATGCCCTCTGTGCCCAGGTCCTTGAGTGTCAGGCTGTAGTCGAGCACATCTACGCCAAGCCCCTTGACATAGATACGGTCTACGAGGTCGGAGTTGTTGTAGACCACGATGGTCCGCTCACCGTCTACCACCACCGGATAGTGGTTGTCGATGGCGTCGGCGAGCACGGTGGCCACATCGTCGGGGTCCATAGGGTGACGGCTCACCACCGTATCGCCCACCACGCAGTAGGCACCATTGGTGGTGATATATCCGTCGATGAGGTGAGCGATGGGCTTGAGGTTGGTGATAAAGGCCATGGGTCGGCCCGTGGATATATAGATGCCCACGCCACGCCGGTGGGCTTCCTCGAGCGCCTCTACGGTAGAGGCGGGCACGGTGTGGGAGGTGAAGCTCACCAACGTGCCGTCGATGTCGAAAAAGAGTGCTTTGATATTCATTATCGTCGTCTAATCGTTGTCATACATTCCTCTGAACCATCTCAGTTCGTCGTAGGTCTGGCGGATATCGTCCATATCGATGTCGAAGGTGCGGTCGACCGTACGCGGCGAGTCGTGGAGGGAGTGAGAGAAGAGCCAGTCGTAGGTCTTCTGCAGATAGAATAGGCGTGCGGGTGTGCCGTGGTTGCCCCCTTTTATCCAGTCGTAGCGCAGCAGCTGGTCGTTGCCGCTCTGCTGCAGATAGTCGACCACTCGCTTGGACTGGGCTATAGGCACGGCGCGGTCGGCGGTACCATGCATAATCCACAAGGGCACCTGGCCCAGCCCCGCGGGCTCCTTCACCGAACAGCCTCCGCAGAGCGCCATGGCAGCTGCCACCTTGTCGGGATAGGCTGCCACAAAATCCATCGTGCCGTAGCCTCCCAGGCTCATGCCCAGGACATAGACGCGGGTGGTGTCGATGGCATAGTGTGCCACGGTCCACTCCAGCAGGTCGTTGATTTTCTTGGGGTTCCACGCTCCACCTCCGTTCTGCGGCGCCAGCACCACAGCAGGCACAATCTTACCCTTCTGTATGGCGTGGAGCACCCCGTAGCGGCGCACCTCTTCCAAATTGTTGCCACACAGGCTGGCGCCGTGGAGGAATATGACCAGCGGCACGCCACGTCCCTCTGCTTCGTACTCCTCGGGAGTGAATATCCAGAAGTTGTAGCTTCCCGGAACCTTGCCGCGCATGGCCTCCATCTTGCCCTGACCGTCGGTGGCTGCATGGGCGGCAAGCGTCGTGAGCCACAGCAAGGCCAGGAATATCGTCTTCAGTTTCATCAGCTATGTCTTTATACGTTATTGCAAAGTTAATGATAAACCAGCAATAATATGTGACAATAGCGTTAATCTTTATAAATCGCGCCATAATCGATGATGATGTTGACAAAGGTCAACCCGCACCCCGACGAGGCTTACACAAACGCTGCCGACGCCGCCATCATCACGGTGCTTGCCGCTGCGAAGGCTATTTTTATAAAAAATAGCGCCGGATATGCCTCTGCAAGTGTTTTTTTTATCCCTAAGGCCTAAATTCTGCCAATTTATTGCTACCTTTGTACAAAACTATTAGCTTTAACAATGGAAATATTAAGAAAATTATCTGTCAAGGCCTTCCTGGCTTTGAGCGTAATGTGTGGTGCCACCACGGCTGTCCACGCTGAAAATCTTACGCAGTATGTGAATCCCTATGTGGGAACCGGCGGCCATGGCCACGTGTTCCTCGGTGCCAATGTTCCCTTCGGCTACATCCAGCTCGGTCCTACCGAGAAGACCCGTGGATGGGACTGGTGCTCGGGCTATCATTATAGCGACAATGTACTCATCGGTTTCGGTCACACCCACCTCAGCGGAACCGGCATCGGTGACCTGGGCGACATCGCTCTGCTGCCCGTATCTACCGCTGCGCAGGACTCTGTAATCTTCGCCCACAGCGACGAGACCGTCCGCCCCGGCTATTATGGCCTGAAGCTCAACAACCCCAATGTCAAGGTAGAGCTCACCGCTACACAGCGCGTGGGTATGCATCGCTACACATTCGCCAATGCCAAGAAGGCGCTGATGAAGCTCGACCTGCTGCAGGGCATCGGATGGGATACGATGAAAGTATGCGGCATGCGCCAGGTGAGCCCAACACTGATAACAGGCTATCGCAAGTCTACAGGATGGGCCAAGAACCAGCAGGTGTATTTCGCAGCCGAGTTCTCCACTCCCGTCAAGATGGTGCAGAGCAATGACACCATCGCCGTGCTCGAGCTCGCCGACGCCACCCGTCCCGTGCTGGTCAAGGTGGGTCTCTCAGCCGTCAACGAGGGCAACGCCATGCTCAACATGCAGGCCGAGGTGCCCGGTTGGGACTTCGACGCTGTAGCCAAGGCTGCCGACGAGGCTTGGAACACCGAGTTGGGCAAAATCAAGATTGAGACCAGCAACGCCAACGACCGCGCCATCTTCTACACCGCCATGTATCACTCGATGACCGCTCCCTCTGTATTCTCCGACGTCAATGGCGAATACCGTGGTGCCGATTACAAGATACACCGTGGCAAGTTCACCAACTATACCACATTCTCTCTTTGGGACACCTACCGTGCCAACATGCCTCTGATGTCGCTCATCCATGCCGACAAGGCTGCTGATATGGCACAGACCTTTATCCATATCTACAAGCAGCAGGGCAAACTGCCTATCTGGCATCTTATGGGCAACGAGACCGACTGTATGGTGGGCAACCCCGGCGTGGCCATCCTCGCCGACTACGTGCTCAAGGGTCTGGTGGCTGACAAAGAGGCAGCCTACGAGGCCATGAAGGCTTCGGCCATGAAGGACGACCGTGGCATGGACCTGCTCAAGAAGTATGGCTACATCCCCTGCGACCTCGACCCCACTTATGAGACTGTGGCAAAGGCTCTGGAGTATGCCCTCGCCGACGCCGGCGTGGCCAAGGTGGCCAAGATGCTCGGTCACGAGGAAGACTACCAGTACTTCTACAACCGCAGCCAGGTTTACCGCCGTCTCTTCGACCCCGCCACCGGTTTCATGCGTGGCGTTGACAGCAAGGGCAAGTTCCGCGAGCCCTTCAACCCCTTCCACGCCGTACACCGTCAGGACGACTACACCGAGGGTAATGCCTGGCAGTATGCCTGGCTCGTTCCCCACGATGTTCATGGTCTCGTGAGCTGCTTCAAGAGCGAGAAGCGATTTGTCTCCAAACTCGACAGCCTCTTCATCGTCAACGGCGACATGGGCGCCGAGGCTTCTCCCGACATCTCGGGCCTCATCGGACAGTATGCCCATGGCAACGAGCCCAGCCACCATATATTATATATGTATAACTACGTTGGCCAGCCCTGGAAGGGTGCACGCCTCATCCGCCAGACACTCGACGAGATGTACAAGAACGAGTTCGACGGTCTCAGCGGTAATGAAGACGTAGGCCAGATGTCGGCCTGGTACATCCTGTCGAGCGTAGGTCTCTATCAGGTAGAGCCCGAGGGCGGCAAGTTCATCTTCGGCTCACCCATCTTCGACCGCGCCACACTCAATGTCGGCGAAGGCAAGACTCTCGACATCGTTGCCCGCAACAACAGCAAGAAGAATATGTACATCCAGAGCGTCAAGTGGAACGGCCGTCCTTATACCAAGTCGTATATGGACTATGCCGACCTGATGAAGGGCGGTGTGCTCGAGTTTGTAATGGGTGCCAAGCCCTCTAAGTTCGGCACCAAGGTTAAGGACCGTCCCTAAATGACACTATCTATGAACATCAGCAATATCACAAAGGTGGCAATCGCAGGATTGCTCACCTTTGCTGCCACGACCTCGGCCCAGGCCCAGGCTTCGGTAAACCAGAAAGAGTTCGGACAGGAGTATATCGACGCCATAGCCGTCGCCACACCCTACGTGTCCAAGCGCCCGGCTGTCGAGGAACGCCTCTTCCGTTCCAAGGTCATCGAGCAGTGCATCAAGGACATGAAGAAGCGTCTGAAGGACTCGCCCTATCTCGCCTGGATGTTTGAGAACTGTTTCCCCAACACCCTCGACACCACCGTGCACTACGAGGAAGACGCCGACGGCAACCCCGACACCTTTGTCTATACCGGCGACATCCACGCCATGTGGGGCCGCGACTCTGCAGCCCAGGTATGGCCCTATCTCCAGTTTGCCAAGAAGGACAAGAATATCCAGCAGATGATTAAGGGTGTCATCCTGCGTCAGTTCAAGAACATCCAGTACGACCCTTACGCCAATGCGTTCCACCGCGACTTCGCCGAGAAGAGCCGCTGGATGAGCGACGACAGCGGCATGAAGCCCGGACTGCACGAGCGTAAGTATGAGATAGACAGCTTGTGCTATCCGCTGCGTCTGGCTTACGAGTACTGGCTCGTCACCGGCGACGCCTCTATCTTCGAGGGTCAGCTCTGGCAGGATGTGGTCAAGAATATCCTTGCCACCTTCCACGAGCAGCAGCGCAAGAATGGCCCTGGCTCCTATAGGTTCCTGCGCGTCACCGACCGACAGCTCGACACCGTCTGCAACGTGGGCCTTGGAGCCCCCGTGCGTCCTGTCGGACTCATCGCATCGGTCTTCCGTCCATCCGACGATGCCACCACTTTCCTCTTCCTTATTCCCTCCAACTTCATGGCAGTGACCACCCTCAACAAGATGGCCGACGTGCTGACCCGTGTCAACGGCAACAGCCAGATGGCCAGCCAGTGCACAGACCTGGCCAACGAGGTGAAGGCCGCGCTGCAGAAGTATGCCGTCTACGACCATCCCAAGTATGGCAAGATTTACGCCTACGAGGTCGACGGTATGGGCAACCACATGCTCATGGACGACGCCAACGTGCCCAGTCTGCTCGCCATGCCCTATCTGGGTGATGTCGACATAGATGACCCCATCTACCAGAACACCCGCCGCTTCGTGTGGAGCGAAGACAACCCCTACTTCTTCCGCGGCAAGGCTGGCGAAGGCATCGGTGGTCCCCACATGGGCTACGACATGGCTTGGCCTATGAGCCTCATCATGCGCGCCATGACCAGCCGTGACGACAAGGAGATCAAGGAGTGTGTGCAGATGCTTATGGACACCGACGCCAACACGGGAGTCATCCACGAGTCGTTCGACATCAAGGACTCGATGCACTACACCCGTCCCTGGTTTGCCTGGCAGAACACTCTCTTCGGCGAGCTTATCCTGAAGCTCGTCAAGGACGGCAAGACCGACCTGCTTATCTCATGCAAGAAATAGAACCTGATAACAACAATGAAAGAAATCAATTTAGCCAATAAGAAGGTGAGCCCCGTAGCCTGGGTGCCCACCCTCTATTTTGCCATGGGCATGCCCTTTGTGGTGCTCAATATGGTACTGTCTCTCCTGTACAAGGACCTGGGCATAGGCAATGCAGAGATTACCTTCTGGACCGGCCTCATCATGCTGCCCTGGACCCTGAAGTTCCTGTGGAGCCCCCTGCTTGAGCTCTACAAGACCAAGAAGTTCTTCGTAGTCCTCACCCAGGTAGTCAGTGGCGTCGTCTTCGGTCTGGCAGCCATCTCGCTCCACCTCCCCGACTTCTTCGCCATCTCTATAGCCCTCTTTGCCGTAGTTGCACTGAGTGGTGCCACCCACGACATTGCTGCCGACGGCACCTATATGGGCGTGCTGTCCAAGGAGGACCAAGCCCGGTGGATAGGCTGGCAAGGTGCGTTCTACAATATCGCCAAGATTTTTGCCACCGGACTGCTGGTATGGATAGCCGGCATCATCACCCCCATGGTGGGAGTGCTCAATGCCTGGACCGCCATCCTCGTCTTCCTCTGCGTGGTGATGACCGCGCTGGGTATCTACCACTACTTCATCCTGCCCACCGACGGCAAGCACAACGACGACAAGAAGAGTGCCAGCGAGACGCTGAAGGAACTGTGGGATGTGCTCAAGGAGTTTGTCCAGAAGGCACACATCATCTACTACATCCTCTTCATCATCATCTATCGCCTCGCCGAGGGATTTGTGATGAAGGTGGTGCCCCTCTTCCTCCACGACCCCGTTTCCCAGGGTGGACTCGGACTGAGCAATGAGCAGATTGGCACCTACTATGGCACCTTCGGAGCCGCAGCCTTCGTGGTGGGCTCTATCCTCGGCGGCAACGTCATCGCACGCTTCGGTCTGAAGCGGGTGCTGTTTGTCCTCGCCCTTATCTTCAACCTGCCCTTCCTGGTCTACACCTTCCTCGCCATCTACCAGCCCAGCAGCCTCTGGCTCATCGGCGGCGGCATCGTGATAGAGTATTTCGGCTACGGATTTGGCTTCGTGGGCCTCACCATGTTTATGATGCACCAGATAGCTCCCGGCAAGAACCAGATGTCCCACTATGCCATCGCCTCGGGTATCATGAACCTCAGCGTGATGGTCACCGGTATGTCGAGCGGCAAGCTCACCACGCTGTTGGGCTATGAGGGCTTCTTCCTCTTTGTGCTGATATTCATCATACCCGCACTGCTTATCACCTGGTTTGTGCCATTCACCTATCCAGACAAGAAACAATAATATTGATACAACCAAAATCATCACGATTATGAGCAAACTGATTATTGAAGGACAGGCCCTGCCCAACATGCCTTGGGAAGAGCGTCCGCAAGACTGCAAGAATGTAATGTGGCGTTGCAGCGACAACCCCATCATCCCCCGCGACCTGCTGCCCACCAGCAACAGTATCTTCAACAGTGCCGTAGTACCCTTCGGCAATGGTTTCGCTGGCGTTTTCCGCTGCGATGATACCAACCGCCGCATGGTGCTTCACGTAGGCTTCTCTGAGGATGGCAAGAAGTGGAACATCAATGAAGAACCGCTCCGTTTCCAGTGCGACAACGAGGAAGTGGGACAGTGGGTGTATGGCTACGACCCACGTGTGTGCAAGATAGAGGACAAGTACTATGTCACATGGTGCAACGGCTACTACGGCCCAACCATCGGCGTGGCATGGACCACCGACTTCAAGACCTTCCACCAGCTGGAGAACGCCTTCCTGCCTTACAACCGCAACGGCGTGTTGTTCCCCAAGAAGATCAATGGCAACTTCGCCATGCTCTCTCGTCCTTCTGACACTGGCCACACTCCCTTCGGCGACATCTTCTATAGCGAGTCGCCCGATATGTGCTTCTGGGGCAAGCACCGCCACGTGATGGCTCCCGCTCCATTCGAGCAGAGCGCATGGCAGTGCATGAAGATTGGTGCCGGACCTATCCCAATCGAGACCAGCGAGGGCTGGCTGCTGTTCTATCACGGCGTGCTCCACTCTTGCAATGGTTATGTATACAGCTTCGGTTCGGCTCTGCTCGACCTCGAGCAGCCCTGGAAGCCCATCTACCGCAGCGGTCCCTACCTCATCTCTCCGCAGAAGCAGTATGAGCTCACCGGCGACGTGCCAAACGTATGTTTCCCCTGTGCCGAGCTTCACGACCCCGAGACCGGACGCGTAGCCGTTTACTACGGTTGTGCAGACACCGTCACCGGACTGGCCTTCGGCTACATCCCCGAGATTATCGAGTGGACCCGCAAGAACAGTATCATCTGATAGCACCCATTATGTCGGCTTCCTCTGCGGAGCCGTCATCACAACTCTTACGAGAGGATGTCGGCACAGCGCCGTCATCCTCTTTTTTTGCGCATTAGCACCAAACGGTCTAACCCCGACAGGTCTTCTGACTCATATTCATGCCATACTGATGGAGGCATAACTCGCTATGGCTTCACCCAGACCAGAGCCAATCTGCTCAAAACCGGAAATAGCCTAAATTAAGATCAAGTAACGGTTAGAGACAATGAAATCATAGCACGAAAAGATTATTTCCTGCTGCCATATACATAAATTGCAACGCGCAATGCGTTGCAATCTATGTATTTGTAAGTTATCTGTCACGGGCTGTGCGCCCAGGGATCACTCGGCTGTGAGATAGAGCACACGGCTTGACCATCCGTTGGTCTCTACGTCGGTCTTGTGATTGTAGGGGAAGTCGAGGCCGTGGTTCATGAGGAAGGCGCCGCTATAGAGACGGCCCTCGCAGAAGAGGGGGTCCTTGTCGATGCGGGTCAACTCGTGCACGCGATACATGCGCTGCGGGTCGAGACCAGCCATGCACACGCGGGGCAGATGGTCGTCTACGAAGTTGGCCATCTTCCACCAGTAGAACACAGCCTTGTCCTTGGCCTCAGTCACATACATGAGCGAAGCGATGTGCTGGTCGTCGTAGGGGCTCACCAGGCGGTAGAGGTCGCCCATCTGCACCACAGGCCGTATGGTCTTGTAGTCGGCGATGGCACGCTTGGCAAAGTCGCGCTCGGCGTCGGTCATATCGCAGGGCTGCATCTCCATGCCGAGACGGCCTGTCATAGCCACATCAAAGCGATACTTGATGGGCAGACGGCGCATGGTCTGGTGGTTGGGCGATGCGCTCACGTGCGAAGCCATGCCGATGGCGGGGAAGAAGTGACTGGTACCCCACTGCATGTAGATGCGCTGCAGGGCGTCGGTGTTGTCGCTCACCCACCACTCGTCAAAGTAGGGCAGTATGCCCCAGTTGACGCGGCCGCCACCGCTGGCACAGCTCTGCATCACCACGTCGGGATACTTGGCACGTATGCGCTCGAGCACCTTCTTCAGGCCCGCGTGATAGGCGATATAGAGGTGACTCTGGTTGGCGGCAGAGAGCGTCTGCGAACCGTGAGACATGATAGACATGTTGGCGTCCCACTTGATATAGGCTATCTGCGGATAGCGGGTAAGCAGATTGTCGACCACGCCGAAGACGAAGTCCTGCACCTTGGGATTGCCCATGTCGAGCACCAGCTGGTTGCCGCCGCGTCCGCCCACGAGCGGACGGTTCTTGGCATTGATGATCCAGTCGGGGTGACGCTCGTAGAGTTCACTCCGCTCGTTGGTCATCTCGGGCTCAATCCAGATGCCAAACTTGATGTCGTGGCGCTTGGCGTCGTCGAGCAGAGCCTCAATGCCACCGGGCAGTTTACGGGTGTCGGCCACCCAGTCGCCCAGAGCAGCGTCGTCGGTGCGCTGATACTTGCCGCCAAACCATCCGTCGTCCATCACGAAGAGCTCGCCGCCGAGGGCCTTGAAATCGGCCATCATCTGGTCCATCTTCTTCTCTTCGACATTCATATACACGCCCTCCCAGCTGTTGAGTAGGATGTCGCGCACCTGGTTGCCATGGCAGAGTTTGTACTCGCGGCCCCAGCGGTGGAACGTGCGGCTCACACCGCCCTTGCCCTCATTGCTGTAGGTGAGCGCCAGCACGGGGGTGACAAAGCGTTCGCCCCGAGCCAGATGGTAAGCAGAGCACTCCTCGTCGATGCCAGCCAGCAGATAATGGTAGTCGGTGTTGTAGGTCTCCACCTGCAGACGGTAGTTGCCGGTATAGCAGAGGGCTGCCCCGATGGTGCGTCCGTGGTTTTCGGCGGGCTTGCCGTCGAGCGAGAACATCACCTCGGCATGCTCTGTCTGCGAGTTGCGCACACCGTTCTTGTTCTTTACGGTCACAAATCCACGCTGCAGCGGATGTTCTACGAGCCTTGCCTCGTTGCCCCATGCTCCGTGGAAGCGTGTCATCCACACATCGCCGCGGCGTATGGGCAGCATGGCGCTGGCAAAGCGGTTGAGGGTGATGGGGCGTTTCTCATAGTTTTCTATCTCGGTCCATGTCTCGATGATATCCACGTCGCTATAGGCGCGATAGCAGATGTTTACCACCACGGGGTACACCTTGTCCTGCATGCGCACGATGGTCACCGTGGCTTTGGGCTCTGCCACCACCTTGGTGTCTGTATAGCGCAGGTCGGTGGCCATAGCCCCGTCGGCGTGGGTTATGGCGAGTGCGGGTTCATGCACCAGTTCCGACCCGTAGGTGGGATAGATGGGGGTGCGCGCCAGAGGTACGGCGTTGTCGAGGTCATGCTTGCCGAGACGCTCGCCAAGGTAGACATAGCGGGGCTGCATGTCTTTCGACACTTCCAGGACTAACGACATGTGGGGAGTCTCCACCGACACGCGCTGGGGCTGTTCGGCGGCGTGGGTCACAGCCGCTGCCAGCAACGACAGCATCACAAAGATTTTTCTCATCATTATAAGTTTTTGGGTTATTGTTCACTTATATATATTAATAGTGTTCGCCGATATACTGATATTTTTCACCTATATACAGATGGTGTTCACCTATATACAGATAGTGTTCACCGATATATTAATAAGGTATGGCCCGAGCGCTCATCGTGTCTGCGACCAGGGCAGCCATCGGGGCAGGGCGCAGGGACCTAACTTTCTACAAAGTTAGCCAAAGGTTGGTGCATGGCAAAAGAAAAGGGCGATTATTTTCACTCCATCCATGATGATTGTCAATTATCATGGTTTCTTTAGAGTCCATCGCCACTACTACGCCGACCATGCCGACCACCGCAGCAACTACGCCAGCCACTGCAGCGACTAAGCCAGCCACCGCAGCAACTACGCCGGCCGCGCCTCTGACCACAGTTGTCGGCTCGTATCAATAGTCACGAGAGCCCGTGACTTACGATACGTGGGCTCGTGACTTACGACACGCAACCACGTAACTATTGATACGAGCCCGCAACTGCGGTTAGATATTTTATTCATGCACCAAAGGTAGTTAGCAAGTCTAAGGTTGGGGCGGTGATTTAGAATAAAAGAATACCAAGTTGAACCATGATTGCAAAAAAATGTACTATATTTGCAAAAAAAGCATCAAAAGAGGCGGGCTATTCAGATTTAATTTGTATTTTTGCCAATAGTCAGGTTTTGGTCATCTTTAGTGTAACACTAAGACAAGCGAAATGTCTGGCATGAGCATATCATGGACAGGCTGTTGTTGTCCTGATACTTATAGAACTTTCCATTTAAGGTGTATTGTACTAAAAACATTTAATAACTAACGATTATCACAATGAAAAAATTATTTGCATTTACGGTTTCCCTTTTTTGTTTAGTAACAAATGTGGCTGCTCAAACTACCAAATTTCTCAAAGTATGGACGTACTATCACTATCATGATATGTTACAAAAAAAGATTTTATTTCGCTATTTGATGTTGTTTGTCTTTTTGTGGGGAATCACCTCCCAAATAGAGGCGAAGAAGGAGAAACGTGTCATTATACAGGGTATTGAATATAGTCTTACCACAAGCGTAGGTATTCTATATGGTTCCGTGGATAATTTGTACCCGGAACAAATGAAAGACCCTACTTGCTTAGATATACCTGCCTATGTATCTTATAAAGGTAAGAGTTATCCTATATTGTTTTGCTCCCTTAATAGTGATGTCGCCAAGAATATTCGTTACCTTACGATACCTAAAACATTACGTATTGGCGACCATAGTTTTACCAAATATACGTCTTTAGTATCCGTTGATTTCGAAGATGGAGTAGAAGAAATTGGAAATTTCGCCTTTTATCAATTACCAAACCTGGAATATATTCATTTACCTGAATCAATAAAGAAAATAGGAACCGCTGCATTTAAATACTGTGATAAACTAAACAAGATATATTTGTTTAATGAGAACATGAAAATAGGAAATGGCGCTTTCTCCAACTGCAAATCTCTTACTTATGCGTATGTTAATGTACATGGAGTGACCATGAAACAAATCTTTGGGGACTATAAGGATAACTATCTTGACACTCTGGATTTGGGTTATAGAACCGTGATAGAAAAAAACATGGTGCGTGATTGCACAAGACTTCGAAAAGTCCGTTTCGAAGGTACTAAACGAATAGAGGATGGTGCCTTTAGTGGATGTATGTCACTTCCTTCTATCGAACTGCCAAAACAATTGGAATATATAGGTAATTATGCTTTCGATAATTGCCATAGTCTGTCAAAGATTGTTATTCCATCTAAAGTGACCTATATAGGAGATATGGCTTTTGCATTTTGTTATAAACTAACTGAAATTTATGGACTCACTTCCAAAATTACAATTCATAACGGGGTGTTTGACAGCTGGGGTTATACGCCATTTAGTTCTGCATTTTATACATTAAAAGCCAACAACTTTGAGTATGGTGGCCTCTTTAAGACATTTAGCGAATATGCCAAACCCTTAATAGAGGAAGATATAAAGAATTGGCAGAAAAAATCAGAATTTGAGAAACAGTCAGAGTGGAAGAAACGCGTAACCGCCGTCAATCAGAATCTAAAGGTAAAGGAACTGACAAAAGAGTATAAGTCAAAATACCTCAACACCAACAAACGTGTGGACTTGAGATATTTTCTTGCTGCCTATGACCCTGAAAATGAAACTTTTCCTGTGTATATCAAAAATGTAGATACGTTATTCATAAAAGTCCCTATTGCGCAAGCTCCGACATTTAAGGAAAAATGGAAAAATGATGTTAAAATAACACCGAACTACGATATTGTTAACGATAGAGCCGCTATTGTTTCATTCTCGTTCAAACTGGGTAACAATGTATATAAATCGCTTAACAACTATGTGCCTGACCAGAATTTGTCTGCAAATATAGATTTGCCAGAAATAATAGTTGACGTAGCTGACAATAAAGTACAAACGACACCGCAATCATTACAAAAAGCGAAAACTCAGCCTGTTGCTATAATAGACCGTACGATAGACAAAGACATTCCTGTCTCTTCTGTCAACTCTTCGAACACGTTTGCCTTCATAATAGGCAATGAGAATTATCAGAATGTTGCGAGTGTTCCTTTCGCAGTCAATGATGCAAAGATTTTTTCTGAGTATTGTCATAAAACATTAGGTCTTCCGAAAGAAAACATAAAGGTTTATATTGATGCTACTTATGGTAAGATATTGGGTGCGTTGAGTACATTAAAACAGATTTCGCAAGCATACAAGGGTGATATAAATGTTATTTTTTACTATGCCGGTCATGGAGTGCCAAATGAAAAGAACAATGAAGCCTATCTGCTGCCAGCAGATGCTACACCATCTATGTTGGAGGCATGTTTACCATTAAGTAGTCTGTATTCTTCAATCGGAAGCATCGATGCCAAGCAAGTCATAGTTTTTATGGATGCCTGTTTCAGTGGTAGCCGTAGAGAAAACGGTATGATTGTTTCTGCACGAGGTGTAGCTATCAAGCCAAAGAAAGACATAGTGACTGGTAATGTAGTAGTCTTTTCTGCTGCAGATGGGAGCGAAACAGCTTATCCATATAAAGAGAAAGGACATGGCTTGTTTACGTATTTCCTGCTTAAAAAGTTAAAGGAGTCACGTGGAAATGTAACTCTTGGCGATTTGGCAGATTACGTTAAGACCAATGTATCGCAAAAGTCAATAGTTGTGAACAACAAATCACAGACTCCTACCATTTCATCATCTGCCCAAATGCAGGATGTATGGCGCACGATGAAACTGTTTAGGAAATAAAATATGATTATCCGTTATGCAGGTTGCGTCCTCTTTCTGGATATGCCATATATAATATAAGGTGAAAAAATCAAATCAATAATTGAGCCCCTTAAAGAAGGGGCTCAATTATAACAAACAAGTCGGAACATTTTGCTAAAGTTTCAAACTGGGCTTCATAACCTCTTTATATCCTTTTTATATACCTCAGCTATTCTTTTATATTCCATGATACACAATTGAAAGCGCCACCTTTAGCAACAATGCCTTTTGCTTCACAAGGCACGACTTCACAGTCTCGATATATCTCCTTCAATTGTTCAATAGCCACGGTATCACTGGCAATACCTATTTGCGGTACAAGCAAGAAATTGCCAACACGAAGAAAATTAATATGCACCCAACTATTCATTTGCGCATACTTGCCATATTGTAACTCGCTTATTTTCGAAAAGTGTAGACGCAAAACCTTCAATAATTCTTCGCGAAGTTGCTCATCTATATCTGCATAATTGTTTATTACAATATGCCCTGGTTCAACATAGCGTACCATTCCATCTGAATGTCCGCATTTCTCAGCCTTGTCCCATGGAATGAAAACAACTTCACAGCCAAAACTTTCTTCGAGAATCGTCTTTAAGAACTCACGGTTTTTCTCCTTGTTCTCGACGAAGACCTTGTCTGTCATGATTACTTTGTCATTACACTTTATCACATTGCCGCCATCTACGATGACGTCCATTATCATTAGATTGTTGTGCGTGAATTCAAAGCAATTTTGCACATCATGTGTGATGTACTGTTGTTCTTCTTTGAGATAATCTGGATTATATTCATACCCGATGAAAGATTTTACATCCTTTTGAATCGGCATGAAATCTCTTACCCATATATCTTTTGTACTGGGCAGCATTTCGAAGTTTATTTCATGTTCAAGCAACGCTTCTTTGATGCTTTTCCAACATTTGTAAGCCCTCAGATATTCAGAAAAGTATACTTTGTTTGTTTGATCATCAGTAATCATGATTTATCTTGGATATATTTTCTTTATTACATCAAAATCTTTAGGAATGTTTTCATACATATTCTTTGGCAAATCCTTATAGTCGTGCCATATGTGATATTCGGTCGTCCCATTGGTTGTCTTCTGGGTCTGAAAAACGTATTTTCTTTTCATTTGCCAATCAATACCGCCTTTGAAATAACGATAAGGTAGAGGTTGATTCTCTACTCTATAAGTATTGAATATCTCGATATGATCCAAAGGTTTGTCTTCAATAAGTTTAGGCATATCATCTGACGCATTAAACATGTCAAACAAACATCTTTGGCTACCTGATATATTGCCGACATGCTTTCCGTTTTCGTACTTCTCCAATCCACGAATCAGCACACCGCCAAACCGTATCAGTTCATTGTTATCTCCACGTAAAGTGCGAAATGCGACATCTACTCCAAATCGATGAAAGAATCATTGCCCTTCGATACAGTCTCTACTCAAAGTTGCTACGTCTTCAGTATCGTCTGTTGAATATAGATATATTTCCAAATCAGCTATTCGGTACTTCACGTTTCTGACTCCTTCACTATCTTTTTCACATTTAGCGATGGAAAAGTTTTTCATCAGACTAACTGCCAATGCTTCGTAATCCTCTTTTATTGGATCAGCAAATTTCTTCAAAAGAGAGTCTATTGTTTTATACTCGTTCATATTTTCTGTCTTTTGGCTAATAAACAGATTAATTATAATTGTCAAGCTGGTGAAGGGAAAACCATAGTGTCGTCTATAGACTACATCATTTCTCTTTTAAACCAAAGTTCAAATACACTGTCAGCAAGGACTATACCCTCTTTCTCAATGGTGATAATCTCTTTGTCAACCAAACTTTTCTTTATACGGTCTATATTTGACTTACTACCCAAAGGATATATTTCAGAAACCGTTTGAGTGGTAAATCCTGAATGTATGCCTTTGCACAAAAGACGAATGAAGTTGAGCTGATAGGTCGTAAGCCCCTCTGTCTGTTGTATAAAGAGACTGCTGTTTTGCTCCAACAGAGCCTTCAAGCCTTCTTCGAAATTCTCCTCGTTTACTTCTTTTTCTGTTTCTGCCATAACGTTCCATGCAAGTTGCTGCACATAAGATGAGTAATTCTTTACCACTTGGCATATTCTGCCAGCATACTCTTCTGTTATCTTCTTGCCGTACTTCTCGAATCGAGAACAGATGAAGGGGACCCAATATTCCGTAGGAATACACTTGAGATGCAGCATCTCCCCAAACTGATAAAAAGGCATACGACGACTTTGGAAAATATTTTCCATCAGATGCTTCTTACTGCCAAAGAAACAATAAGACACATTTTGATGATGCTGCCAAACACCGCGTAGATGTTTTTGTATAGTCAGCGAGTCTGTGAACTCTCCTATCTGCTGAAACTCGTCAATACATACTACAAGGCGAACGCCCTGTTCCTTGGCAATACGTTCAGGAAGATTCAAAATTTCCTCTGGAGAATAATCCTTAGGCGTTATACCCAATGATACAGAAAACTCAGAGTTAGGTTCTGGGCTAAATGAAATTTTGGGCGAGATTCTAACCAAAAAACGCTTGATGTTCTCCATTACTTGCTCCAAATGTTTGCCAGTGGACTTCATGATTGTTTCGGCAAATCGGTTATAGAAATCATATTCACTTCTGCAGTCATATATATCCATATAGACGATTTTTAGCATAGGGTTGTCAATCTCGGAAATCACCTTTTTTATAAGAGAGGTCTTACCCATGCGTCTTGGAGATATAAGAATAACATTAACGCCATTTTCAAAGTCAAGCTTGATACGCTTGGTTTCTTCAATTCGGTCTGTAAAGTTATTACCTCCGACCGACATACCATATACAAAAGCTTTCTCCATAATCTTTACTCCTTACTTAATTAGATTACAAAGGTAATGAAAAAAGAAGTAGTCCACAAGGTTGTGGCCCACAACTTTGTGAACTTGATTGAAAAATCTCATAAAATAGACTCCCTCTTCATATATTTCACCTCTGTTTGTCCGCGTCGCCTCTTCCTTTTATAATCATATCTGTCAATCCATTCGCCAAACGCAAAAGCGAACAAAACCGTCTTATACTTCAGGATGACATTATTCTCTTTTTAATATGGCTGCAGCATATTGCAACTCCACTTTTCCACTTTGCCACTTGTTACGTGAATCATGCTTGCTCGATGTGCAATTTCAATGCTTACGTCTATTCATTATTGTACTTGTACGTCTCAACTGGAGTTCCCCTTTTTCATGTCAGCACCAATGTGCTCTACGTCTATAGCCGATTTTCATGGTGCTTTCCTCATGTGCCACATCTCTGCTTTGGGTTGCATGTAAAAATTAAGTTTAACTATGCCAAACCCTTAATAGAGGAAGATATAAAGAATTGGCAGAAAAAATCAGAATTTGAGAAACAGTCAGAGTGGAAGAAACGCGTAACCGCCGTCAATCAGAATCTAAAGGTAAAGGAACTGACAAAAGAGAATAAGTCAAAATACCTCAACACCAACAAACGTGCAGATTTGAGATATGTTCTTGCTGCCTATGACCCTGAAAATGAAACCTTTCCTGTGTATATCAAAAATGTAGATACGTTATTCATAAAAGTCCCTATTGCGCAAGCTCCGACATTTAAGGAAAAATGGAAAAATGATGTTAAAATAACACCGAACTACGATATTGTAAACGATAGAGCCGCTATTGTTTCATTCTCATTCAAACTGGGCAACAATGTATATAAATCGCTTAACAACTATGTGCCTGACCAGAATTTGTCTGCAAATATAGATTTGCCAGAAATAATGGTTGACGTAGCTGACAATAAAGTACAAACGAAACCACTATCATTACAAAAAGCGAAAACTCAGCCTGTTGCTATAATAGACCGTACGATAGACAAAGACATTCCTGTCTCTTCTGTAAAATCTTCGAATACGTTTGCCTTCATAATAGGCAATGAGAATTATCAGAATGTTGCGAGTGTTCCTTTCGCAGTCAATGATGCAAAGATCTTTTCTGAGTATTGTCATAAAACATTAGGTCTTCCGAAAGAAAACATAAAGGTTTATATTGATGCTACTTATGGTAAGATATTGGGCGCGTTGAGTACATTAAAACAGATTTCGCAAGCATACAAGG